>NZ_MWJN01000010.1:0-126881 GCF_002027145.1 Microbispora sp. GKU 823
GGCGAAGTCATGCCCTGCGGCCCAGCCGCCCGGCACCAGCCCGATCGTGCTGCCCTCCGGCATCGAAGCCGACGTAGTAGGACGAGTCGGTCTGCGGCGGAACGCCGAGCAGGGCCGCGTACACCGCCTTGGCCTTCGCCAGGTCGGACACGGGATGCAGCACGGTCCTGATGCCCTGGGTGGAAGAGCCGGTCATGGTCACTCCTGTAGTCGTGGGTCGCATCGACCCGCCGTTCGCGTGACCCCAGCTTTTCGCCCGATCAGGCCGCCGGCATCCGTGGTGACCACGGAACCGGCCACGGATCGGCGGCACGGATCGGCGGCACGATCGCTCGTGAGGGGGATACGGCAAAATGGGACAGTGGTGACAGGAGTGGAGATCTCGCCTCGGGAAGCCGAGGTGCTGGAACTGGTCGGAGCCCGTCTCAGCAACGCCGAGATCGCGGCCCGGCTGTTCATCTCGGTGCGTACCGTCGAGAGTCACGTCTCCTCCCTGCTGCGCAAGCTGGAGGTGCAGGATCGGCGGGCGCTCACCCAGCGCGCGCCCACGTCGGCCGGCGCCGCCCCGTCGCACCGCGCGCCGGTTCTGCCGGCCCCGCTGACCTCGTTCGTCGGCCGGGTGAGCGAGCGGACCGAGCTGACCAAGGTGATCAAAGCGCACCGTCAGGTGACCGCGGTCGGTCCCGGCGGAGTGGGCAAGACCCGGCTCGCGCTGGCCGTGGCCGCGGAGGCGGCCGGCGAGTACGCCGACGGGGTGTGGTTCGTCGACCTCGTCCCGGTCACCGATCCGGATATGACCGCGACTGCGGTCGCCGGGGCGCTCGGCCTGGGTGAGCAGCCCGGGCGCGACATGACCGAGTCCGTGGTCGCCGCGCTGGCCGACCGTCATGCGCTGCTGGTGCTGGACAACTGCGAGCAGGTGGTGCACGGGGTGGCCCTGCTCATCGAGCGGCTGCTGGCGAGGTGCCCTCGGTTGACGGTGCTGGCGACGAGCCGGGCACGGCTGATGGTGCCGTTCGAACGGGTGTATGCGGTCCCGCCGCTGTCGCTGGCCGTCGATGGCGAGTCGGACGCGGTCGCGTTGTTCATGGAGCGGGCGGCGGCGGTCGGCTGGCCGCTCGATCCTCCGCTGTACGACCAGGTCACCGCGATCTGTGCGCGGCTGGACGGAATGGCCCTGGCGATCGAGCTGGCCGCCGCCCGATATCCCACGCTCGGGCTCGACGGCATCACCAGCGCACTGTCCCATCCGCTCCGGATGCTCACCGGCGGCTCCCGCGCCGATGAGCGGCACCGTTCGGTACGGGCTGCGCTGGACTGGAGCCACGCCCTGCTGGAGCCCGCCGACCGGGCGCTGCTACGCCGGGTGTCGGTGTTCGCTGCGCCGTTCACCGCTGCCGCGGCGGCGGAGGTGGCCGGGATCGAGGAAGGCATGGCCGACGAAGGCCTCGTCGCCGACGGACTGGCCCGCCTCGCCGAACAGAGCCTGCTGGTGGTGACGGCGTCCCAGGGCGGTACGGAATACCGGGCGCTGGAGACGATCCGCCAGTACGGGACGGAACGGCTGGCCGAGGCCGGTGAGCTGGTCGACGCCCGATCCCGGCACCTTCGCTGGTGCCTGGCCAAGGCCGCCGGCCTGGCAGTGGTGCGAGAGGATTGGCGGGCCCGGTTCGACCTGGTCGCTGACGATCTTCGCGCGGCCCTGGCGTGGGCGGCCGGCCAGCCGGAGCAGCGCACGGACGCATACGATCTCGCCCGGCACCTGGCGGAGCTGACCTATACCCGTAACCTGACCGGCGAGTCCCAGCGGCGCTATGAGCAGGCGGCCGCGCTCGCGATCGACCCCGCCGCCACCGCGTCGATGCTCCGGCAGGCCGCGGCCGTGGCCGGCTGCCGGACGGTCGGTGATGACGTGTACCGCCTGCACCGCGCGTCCGCGGACGCCGCCCGTAGGGCCGGCGACACCGCCGGGGCCGCAGCTGACCTGGCGACCGCCGCCACCACCGCGTTCCGGTTCTCGACCTTGTTCGTGCGGATCCCGCCCCGGGAGGAGGCGCTCGCGCTGATCAGCGAGGCGCGGGAGCTGGCCGGCGACGATCCGGCTGCGCAGGCCGCGGTGGCACTGGCCGAGGCCGGGGTGCTCGCCGACGCGTTCGGTGCCGCCCAGGGCCCGCCCGGCAACGCCGTGCCGGAGACGATCGCGCGCACCGAGCGGGCGGTCGAGCTCGCCCGCCGGACCGGCGACCCGCTCGCCGAATCGGCCGCACTTGACGCGCTCACCGGCGCTCAGAGCTGGGCCGGCGACACGTTCGCCGCCGCGGCCACGGCCCGGCGCCGGATCACGCTCCTCTCGTCCATGCCGATCTCGCCGCGGGCACCCACGAGCTGATCGATGCGCTGAGTATGGCCACCGAGGCCGGCCTCGGCGCGGGGGATGTGCCGGGCGCCCGCCGGTGGGCACGGCAACTGGCCGACCATCCGTCGCTGGCGGAGGTCGGTCACCGCGCCACGTGTCGGCTGCTGATGGTCGATGCGCTGGCGGGCAACGTCGACGAGGTGCTCACCGGCAGCGTCCGGTTCCTCGATGCGTGGCGCCGGGCGGGCAGCCCCGCCCGGTCGTTCCTCCGCCCGGCGGCGACCGGTGTGGCGATGATCCACGGCCTCCGCGACGACCATGACGCCCGGCGCGAATGGCAGGAGGTCCTGGATCAGCTCGGCACCACACCGGAGCACACTTACGGCTATGGGGCGGTCTTCGACGCGATGCTTCTGCTGCACCACGGGCAGGCACCGGAGGCGCTGGAGCGGATGGCCCCCGAGCCCGGGCACGTGTGGAAGTGGGTCACCTGGATCTGGCTCCACTGGTATGTCGCGCTGCGCGCCGAGGCCGCCGTGCTGGCCGGGAGCCCCGACAGTCGCGACCGGCTGGCCGAGGCCCGGGCCGTCGTGGCCGGCAACCCGGTCGCCGGCGCCATCGTGGAACGAGCAGAAGCCCTGCTCGACGACGACCAAGAGATGCTGCTCGCCACGGTGGACGCGTTCTGCGCCGCCGGCTGCCCCTACCAGTACGCGCGCACCCTGGTGCTCGCCGGGGGCGACCATGCCGAGCGCGGCGCGGCCGTGCTCGCCGGCCTCGGCCTCGCCCCGATGGCCCCTGCCCCGCACCGATGACGACCTCGGAGCGGTAGTCGCGGAGCACAATCCAGCTGTCCCGTCAGCGTGGCCGGGCCGACGATGCATCCGGGCGATCAGCCGAGGACGAATGGGAGTTTCCCGGCCAGCTCGCCCAGTTCCGCCTTCTCGGCCTCGGTCGGAGCACGGCGTCCCGTGCCGACCAGCAGCGCGTCCCTGTCGGAGAACGACGCGGGGAAGGCGGCCCCGGCGATCTTCTCCAGCATCGCGCGGGACCGGGCGAGCCCTTCGGCGGGCGGTTCCGCCGCATTCGGGAGGTGCGCGACCAGGTCGAGATGGTGCAGCGTCCACTCCAGGACGTACGCAGAAAGGTAGTCGCCCGCGGTGAGGACCTCGCCGCGGGTGCCGACCCGAAGGCCCGGGTCGGCGAGCCCCGCGGCGCGGCCGGCGGCGGAGCCGACGTCGTCGAGGTGGAACTTGAGCAGCCGAGGCTCCTCGTAGGCGGCGGCCAGCCGGACGACCAGCGCGTCGAGCGGGTCGTCGCCCGTCGGCGGCGTTCCCGAGACCTCCCAATAGGTCACCGCGTCACGGGTCGGTTCCGATTCCGCCGGGGTCACGAGGGTGATCAGGACGTCCTGAGCGTCGATCACCAGGTGGCACACCAGGTCCCGCACGAGCCAGCCGGCGCAGCCGGACGGCTGCGCGAAATCCTCGTCCGGGAGTTCGGCGACCGTTCTGCGCAATGCCGCCCACGAGTGCGCGAAGAGATCCACGTGGGCACGGTAGTGCGGTGCGGCCATGGCGGACAAACACAGCGCGCACGTAGGACAGTCGTCCCGGCCCGCCCGTATGTGGGCCAATGCCGTCGGTCGCGGCGGTGCGTCACCGCGACGGTTTGCCCCTGACGCAGGGTCAATCTCCCAGCATGGTGGCATGACCAGGACAACCAGTGCGACGAACGTCTCTGGGCTGCGCAAACCGTACGGCGGCGCTGGGGAGCGGGCCGAGAGAGGCGACAGGACGATGCGGCACTTCACGATTCACCACGACGGCGTCACTATCCCGGTGTCTCGCGGCGGTCGGGGACGACCGCTGGTCCTGTGCCCTGGGCTGAACTCGACGCAGGCCGACCTGCACGAGCTGGCCGATCTGCTGCGGTGCGACCATGACGTGGTGACCTTCGACCTGCGGGGCCACGGGCTCGCCTCGGCCGCCGACCGGTATTCCTTCGAGGCGTTCCTCAACGATCTGGTCGCTGTGATGGCCGAGCTGGGACGCCTGGGTCTGGACGCTCCGCCCGTGCTTGTGGGCTACTCGCTGGGCGCGGACCTGGCCGTGCACTATGCCTCCGAGCATCCTGGCGGCGTCGCCGGGCTCGTTCTCATCGACGGCGCGAACCCGGTGCCCGAACCGTTCGTCACCGAGGCCGTTCTGCCGGAGTTCCGCGCCATGTGGGAGGACATGGCGGCACAGCAGGCGGCCGAACGGGGCACCGCGCGTCAGGTGTTGCTCACCGCCCAGGAGATTCTCGACCTGAACGTCGAGATCGATGCGGTGCGGTCCGGGATCCTTGACCGGTACAGGCGGATCGACCAGCCCGTCAGCATGATCATGTCCACCGCGATGGCCGGCGACAGCGCCGATGGGCATGCGCGGCGGCTCAACCAGAACTGGCGTGCCGGCGGCGAGCGGCTCGTCCGGGAGCAGCCGCACGTCGCCATGTTCCGGCTCGATGCCGACCACCGGCTGGTCTTCACCCACGCCGCGGAAATCGCGCAGATCATCCGGAGTACGCACGTCCCGGTCGGCCAGGCGACTCCTTGAACACCCCGTAGGAAGACTGGTGCCATGCTGACCATCGGTGAGCTGGCGTCGTACGCCGGAGTGACGGTGCGTGCGGTGCGGCACTATCACGCCAGAGGACTGCTGCCGGAGCCGGAGCGGGACGACTCCGGCTACCGCAGGTACGATGCCGGCGCCGTGATCGAGCTGATCAAGATCCGGACCCTCGCCGAGGCCGGGGTCCCGCTGGCGCGGGTGCGGGAGCTGCTGCAGGCCGACGAGGAGGAGTTCGCCGCGGCGGTCGCGGACATCGACAGGCGGCTGCGGGCCGAGATCCGGCAGCGGCAGCGGCACCGGGAGCGGATCGCCCGGCTCGCCTCCGGGGACAGCCTGGTGCTGCCCCCGGAGGTGGTCGCGTATCTCGACCGGCTGCGGGCGCTGGGGATCGACGAGCGGATCGTCCAGGTCGAGCGCGACGGCTGGATCCTGCTGGCCGCGCATTCACCCGAGCGAGTCCCGGAGTGGATGGCACGCAAGCGGGAGCAGATCGCCGATCCGCGGTTCGTCGACTTCTATCGCAGCCTGGGCAAGGCTCTCGATCGGACATCCGACGATCCGGAGCTGGTGGAACTGGCCGATGAACTGGCTGCCTATTTCACGCAGATGGCCGAGGAGAAGGGCGAGGACTACGTCGACGACGTCGATATGGAGCCACCGATGGTCAGGCTGATGGACGCGCTGGCGTTCGACACCGTGCCGCCGGCCCGTCGGCTGATCGGGCTGCTGAAGAGGCGAGGCTGGACCGGCTGGACCAAGCTGGAGCGCGTGGACCACCCAGGAGACGCGGCTTCCTGACGAAGGGTGGAGCCGCGCCGACGATCAGTTCGACAACGTCGGCGATGGCCCGGACGGTTCGGCCGGGTCGCACCGGAGTGCGCCCTCGGCCCTGCCGGTCGCTCGCCCGGCGAGGGCCTCGAGTTCGGCGACCGCTCGGTCGGTGGCCGTCTCGGCGGCGATCTCGGCCGCCAGGCGCCGCGCTTCGCGCCGGTAGGAGGGCTGGTGGAGGACACGGTCGACCGCCCGGGCGATCGTGCGGGGTGAGGCGTTCCTGCTCACGGTGATCCCGGCGCCGGCGAGTTCGACATGCCGTGCCACCGCGGTCTGGTCGCGTCCGAGCGGCACGCAGACCAGGGGGACCCCGGCGGCCAGGGACTTGACGGCCGTCCCGTGGCCGGCGTGCGTGATCGTCGCCGCGGCGTGGCGCAGCGCGATGTTGTGCGGGGCGGCCGCGGTGACCAGGACGTTGCCGGGCGCGCGGACCGTCGCCGGGTCCACGGCCGGGCCGGTGGTCAGCAGCCCGCGCACCGGCAGCGTGCCCAGGGCCTCGGCGATGCGCTGGAGTTGCGTGCGCTGGTTCATGAACGACGAGCTCAGGCCGGCCAGGACCAGCGGTGCCTCACCTTCCGGCAGCTCCAGCTCCCCGGCCCAGGCCGGGTCGTCGAGCCGCGGGCCGACGTGCCGCAGGTGGGCGGGGAAGCGCCTGCCGGGGTAGTCGAGCGCACGCGGGGACAGCACGAGCAGCCGGTCGACGCGATCGAACGTCGATCACCGAGTCCACCGGCGGCAGGCCGTGCGCGGTGCGGGCGGCGTTCAGCGCCGGCAACCCCTTCCCCCACGGTTTGAGCACGAGCTGTGCCAGCACCCGATCGCGCAGGCGTCCCAGCACGCCCGAGGCGGGGGCGAGGCCCGGGCCGGGCGGCGGCGCCCCCGGGGTGGGGAACGGGTAAAGCGTCGTCACCAGCGAGGCCAGGGGAATCCCGGCGGCCTCGCCGCCCGTGAGCGCGCCGAGCAGCATGTGCTCGGCGACAAGCACGTCGGCCGGTCGGGCACGCAACTCGGCCAGCGTGTCCCGGGCGTAATCGGCCGCAGGGCCGCAGACGATGCGATCCCTCAGCCGCGCGAACGCGCCCAGCGGCGTGCGGGCCTCGAAGTCCTTGATGACGTCCTTGGCCGGATCGGTGGCATCGCCCTGGGGCGCCGTGGTCCAGGCGATCGGTTCCACACCGCCGGCGACGACCTCCTCGTGCAGCGACCTGTCGGCCAGCACCCGGACGTCGTGGCCGCGTTCGCGCAGTGCGCGGGCGATCGACAGGTCGGGCGGCACGGCTCCGCCGCCCGACCAGGTGGCGAACAGGAAGTTCTTACGCATCGTGGCTCTTCCGGGGGTCGATCGAGGTCAGCAGGTCGCACATGGCACATTCGGCGTCCTCACGCGACAGGCCGAGGTCGCGCCGCCACAGCTTCCACAGGTAGACGTCCGTGGCGGCGTAGTGCAGGTTCAGCGCATGCTCGCGGGCGGGGCCCGGGGCCGGGAGGCGGTCGGCGAAGACCCGTTCCAGCCACTCCCGATGCTGTGCGCGGGCGTGGGCGGCCGCCCGGGCGATCGCCGGGACGCGGTCCATCTGCGCGGTCCAGAGCACGTTGGCGTCGCCGTGCCGCTCGTAGTCCTCGAAGAGCACGGCCACGATCGCCGCCACATCACCGGTCGGCGCCTGACGGGAGACCGCCGCTTGCGACGCCACCAGGTCGGCGACGGCGTCGGCCAGCCCGTCCTTGCCGCCGAAGTGGTTGACGATCGTCTGCACCGACACACCCGCCTCGTCGGCGACGTGCTGCAGCGTGACGTCGTCGTACCAGCGCCGCGACCACAGCGCGGCCGCCGCCTCCAGCACGCGCGTACGCGTGACCTCCACGGCCGCGGCCCGGGCGCCCATACGGTACGGGCGCCTGGTCTCACTTTCCATGGAGTCAGACCTATATTCAATTTATGGAAGGGTCAAATAAAACTCTGCTCGTGACATAATCGCGTGTATGGATCATGTTCTGGTGCGGGAGTTCGTGGACAGCTGGGTCAAGGCGTGGAACGCCCATGACGTGGACGCGGTGTTGGCCCACTTCGCGGAGGACGTGACGTTCCGTTCGCCGGTCGCGGCGCAGCTTGTGGGTGGCGATGGGACCATCCGGGGCAAGGCGGCGCTGCGCGCCTACTGGGAGGAGGGGCTGCGGCGCATCCCCGACCTGCGGTTCGAGGTCCTCAACACCTACATCGGCGTCGATTGCCTCGTCATCAACTACCGCAACCAAAAGGGCGGACTGGTCAACGAGGTGCTGATCTTCGACGGCCCGCTGGTGGTCGACGGGTATGGGACGTATCTCGGCGACGACGCGAACCCCGCCGGTGCGACAGCGGGCTGAACGCCTGGTCCATCCGCCGCACACGTGCGATCGGCGATCAGCTGCCGGGGGCGACCCACAGGCGGACCGCCAGGCCGAGGCCGATCAGGGCGACCAGCCAGCGCAGCAGCCCGGCCGGCAGGCGCCGGGTGACCCGCGGGCCGAGCGTGGACCCGGCGAACAGGCCCACGGCGAGAGGGGCGACGGCGGCCCAGTCGACGGGCCCGAAGACGGCGAATCCGGCGGCGGAGACCAGGGCGCCGGCGCCGAGAAGCATGTTCTTCAGCGCGTTGGCGGCGGGCAGCCGCGGCTCGGCGGTCACCAGGAGGAGGGCGAGGATCATCACCCCCCGACCCCCGCGCCGAAGTACCCGTTGTAGACCGACAGGGCGGTCAGCCCGAGCGGAAGCACGGCGTCAGGTGAACCGCGCCGCTCGTGGCGTACGGCGAGCCGGGGCTGCGCGAGCAACGCCAGCGAACCCGCGGCCACGAGGAACGGCACGACGCGGGCGAAGACATCGGACGGGGTGGACAGCAGCAACGCCGACCCGGCCGCCCCGCCGAGCGCGGACAGCGGCACCCACCGCCGCAGCCACGGCCCCTTCCCGCGCAGTTCGGGCTGCGAGGCCAGGGCCGATCCGGGCCAGCAGGCGACGATCGCGACGATGTTGGCCACGTTCGCCGCGAGGGCGGGAAGGCCCGCCGCGAGCAGGGCCGGATAGGAGATGAGCGAGGTGATGCCGCCCGCGGTGCCGACCACCCCGGCGAGCACCCCGGCGGCGGCCAGCAGCGCGACGTCCCCGAGGCCGGTCACGCCCCAGTGTCCGGCGGGGGCGCCTCGACCGGGAACAGGATCGGGCTGAGCAGGTGCCGCCTGCGGTGCGGCGCGGGCTCGTTCCTCATCCGCGCGACGATGACCGCACGCAACTCCTCGATCATCTCGGCGCGCTCCTCCCGGCTCAGCCAGAGCACGTGCTGCCGGTAACCCACCTCGTCGGCCACCGGATCGCCGCCGTCCAGACCGAGATAGGCGTCGAACTCGGAGATCAGCGCGGCCATCGCCGTGGCGAAGGTGCGCCGGTGGTCCTCCGGCGACATCGCCGCCACGGTGCCGGCGTCGATCACCACGCGCTCGCGCAGCCGGTAGCGCCGTTCCACCGCACCGCGCACGCGGTGCTCACCGTCCACCTCCAGCACGCCGGCGTCGGTGAGCGCGCTCACGTGGCGGTAGACGGTCGCCTTGTGCACATCCGATATGCGCTCGCACAACTGCGAGGTCGTGAGAACCCGCCCACCGGCGAGCGCCTGCACGACGCGCAGCCGCACCGGATGCGCGAGCACCTCCATCACGTCCATGGTCCGAATGATCGCACGTGTGCTACCGTTCGCAGAAATGCGAACGATCATTGCGGGAGGGACCGGCATGGGACGACCGTCATCGGGGACAACGGCCCCGCCACTGGGGCGCCTGTACGACGTCGGAGAACGGCGGCTGATGCTGCACCGCTCGGGCTCGGGCGGGCCGAGCGTGGTGTTCCTGCCCGGCGCGGGCCTGGTGGGCCTCGACTTCCTCAACGTCCAGGAGGGCGCGGCGGCGTTCGCCACGAGCGTGCTGTACGACCGCGCCGGCACCGGCTGGAGCACCTCCGTGCCCCTCCCCCGCGGCGCGGCCGAGGTCGCCGCCGAACTGCGCGACCTCCTGCGGGCCGCGGCGGTTCCCGGGCCGTTCCTCCTGGTCGGCCATTCCCTCGGCGCCTTCTACGCGCGCCGGTACGCGCAGCTCTTCCCCGGCGAGGTCGCCGGTCTCCTCCTGCTGGACCCCGGCCACGAGGACATCCTCGACCACATGCCGGCGCAGGCCGCCGAGCTGGCGGAGCAGATGCGTCCGGACCCGGCGCGGATGCCGGAGCTGACCGACGAGCAGCGCCGGGCCGCCCGCGAGGCGTACGCCCGCCTGTACGCCGAGTGGCCCGCGCCGGTGCGCGAGGCGCTGATCGACCACCACCTGGCGTCGTGGCGGACGAGCCTTTCTGAGACGGAGAACTTCGAGACCGAGATCTACGGCGAGCTGCGTGTCGGCGGGCCGCTGCCCGACGTCCCGCTGATCGTGCTGACCGCGGGCGGCGTGAACCCCTACTGGGCGAAGTTCATGCCGGAGGAGGTGGTGCGTGAGGCGCACGACGGGGTGCGCGCCCTGCACGCGGCGATCGCCCGCTCGGTGCCCGCGGGAGAGCAGCGCGTGATCGAGGGCGCCTCCCATCAGCACCTCCACATCGAGCGGGCCGAGGAGGTGCTGCGGGCGATCCGCGACCTGACGGCAGCCGCCTGAGTCCCGGCGTCACGCGACGGCCCGGATCTCCTCCGGCAGGACCACGACGCCGGCCGCCGAGGGCGGGAAGTCGACCCGGCCGCGTCCGTCATGGCGGCAGGGGCGCCGACCGCCGCCAGGCGTCGATCACGGCCCGCTCCTCGGCGGGGTCGAGCCCGGGCGGGAACTCGGGGGTCTCGCCGGACCCGGTCAGCCACGCCCACGTGTCGGCGACGGTCTCCACCACCGGACGGCACCGCAGCCCGGTCGCCACGGCCCGGCCGACGTCGGTCCGGATGAGCCCGGCCTGCGCCGGACTGGGCGGGATCCATCCCGGCAGCGCCGCCCACCGGTCGATCCCGGCGGCCTCGATCGCCTCGGGCTCGACCCAGACCAGCTCCGTCAGGCCGCCGGTGACGGCGACCGCGGACTCCAGCAGGTCCCGGGTCGTGGCGTGCTCCTCCGGGTTGACCAGGTTGACCGGGCCCGAGACGCCGCCCTCGGCCGCGTCGAGGAGCCAGGCCACGAGGTCCCGTACGTCCACGTAGCGGAACGGCTGGCCGGCCGGGCCGGGGGCGAGCATCTCCCCGCCCCGCGCGGCCCGCAGCAGCCAGTGCGGCAGCCGTCCGGGCAGCTCGTACGGCCCGAGGATCAGCCCGGCCCTCGCCAGCACGGCGCGGTCGCCGAAGGCCTCCTCCACGGCGATCTCGCCGCCCCGCTTGTTGGGGGCGTAGTCGATGTCCCCGGCGTCCGCGGACGCCTCGACCGTGGGCCAGTCCTCCTTCAGGCCGGCCGGCGTCGGCGGCGCGTACACCGCCCTGCTGGAGACGTACACATACCTGTCCGCGCATCCGGCCAGTGCGCGGGCGCTGTCGCGCACGGCCCGGGGCGCGCCGGCCCAGGTGTCCACCACGGCGTCCCAGCGGCCCTCGGCGAGCGGGGCCAGGTCGGCCGGGCGGAGCCGGTCACCGGTCACCGCCTCGGCCCCGGGGTGGGCCCATCCCGCGAGCCCGCGGGTGAACGTGGTGACGTGCCAGCCGCGCTCCACCGCGGCCGTGACCACCCACCGGCCGACGAACGTCGTGCCGCCCAGCACCAGCAACCGCATGCCGCTCACCCCTGCCTCCGGATCCGGTACAGCACGTGGCGGCGCAGCGGGTGCCCCTCGGGAAGCACCGGGTGGTCGAAGTCCCCGGCCGGGTCGTGGGTCATCCCGAGCCGTCGCATGACCGCCTGCGAGCGGACGTTCCGCACCGCCGTGAACGAGACGACCTCGGTCAGGCCGACCCGGCCGAACCCGTCCTCCAGCGACGCCCGCGCCGCCTCCGTGGCGTACCCGCGCCCCCAGGCGGAGCGGGCGAGCCGCCAGCCGATCTCCACGCACGGCGTGAAGTGGGCGGTGAACCTCGGGACCGACAGCCCGGTGAAGCCGATGAACTCCCCGTCCGCCTCGACCGCCCACAGGCCGAACCCGCGCTCGCCGAACCCGGCCTCGATGCGCTCGACCAGCGCATCGCTCTCCTCCCGGGAGAGCGTGGCCGGGAAGTGCTCCATGACGACCGGATCGGCGTTCAGAGCGGCGAAGGGCTCCCTGTCCTCCTCGCGCCAGCGCCGCAGCACGAGCCGTTCTGTTCTGATCGAATTCGCCACCCGCCGACGATAGTGCACCCAGGCTTGGCCCGCTGATGACGGACCCCGATGCGGTGGGCGGGAGAAAGCAGGGGCGGAAGTCGGCTAAAGTCATCCATGGCCGATGTGGTTTGTGTCCCCCGGGCCGCAATCACCGCCTTCACGGAATACCGTTCGGCTGGAGCCGTGTTGTGCATCTCGCCGAGGAGGCGACCGCCACATCGGCCCTCGACGTGGGCGCCCCGCGAGACTCGTTCTCGCGGGGCGTCGTTCTTTTCCCGCCCTGCTCACCAGGCCCGGCCCCGGGGCAGGCTCGCCAGGCCGGGCGCGGACAGGTGCAGCACCTCGTAGCGTTCCGCGCCGGCGTGCGCGGCGGGCACCTCCCGCTCCCACAGCGCGAACGTCACCAGGCGCCAGTGATGCGGGTCCAGGGCGAGGGCGGCGGTGTGCAGGCCCTCCGCGCCGCCCAGGTCACGCAGCTCGGCGAGGGCGGCGGCCACCTGCTCGGCCGGGTCGGCCGAGGCGGGCATCGGCGTCAGCAGGCGCGACGCCGTGCGGGGCGCCGTGAGGGGCGCCGTCCTCCTGGCCGGGCCCGCCTCGACGGCCAGGCCCGTCCAATGCTGGACGACCGGCCGGCCGAAGTCGCCGACGATCCCCTGGAAACCGCCCCCGCCGACCAGGAACTCGCCCATCCTCCCGGCGTCGTGCCAGAGGTAGAACGGCGCGTACTGGTTGACCGGCGACCCGGCGACGCCCCGCTCGCGGATCAGGTAGGCCTTGAGGCCGAGCCCGGCCCGGTCGTCGAGGGCGTGCCCGCGGGTGGCCACCGCTCCCGGATGATCGACATGTCGTAGCCGGCGGGCAGGGTGATCTCGTACTGCATCGCGTACACGGCGCGGGTCTCCTGGGACGCTCAGATGCGGGACAGCAGGGCGAGCACGCCGTCGACGGCCTGGTGGAACGGCTCGGGTGAGCCGGCCGCGCGGGCCAGGACGTATCCGCCCTGCAGCACCGCCACGACCGTCGCGGCGGTCGCTCCGGGATCGAGACCGGCGCCGAGTTCGCCCCGGTCGCGCCCCTCGGCCAGCACCGTCGCGAGCCGGTCGCGCAGCCACGCGAACGTCTCCTCCACCGGCCGCCGCAGCGCCGGATCGGCCATGACGTCGGGGTCCTGGGTGAGCCGGCCGATCGGGCAGCCCCGGAGCACCTCCCGCTCGCGCCGCAGGTAGGCCGACACGCGTTCGAGGGCCGTGCCCGGACCGTCCAGGATCTCCTCGACCCCGGCGCGCATCTCCTCCGCCGTACGGCCGATCGCGGCCAGCGCGAGGTCGGGCTTGCCGGAGAAGTGGTGATACATGCTGCCCTGCCCGGCTCCCGCCCGCTGCTGGATGGCCCGCGGGCTGGTCCCGACGTAGCCGCGCTCCCACAGCAGTTCGCGGGTGCTCTCGATCAGGCGGTCCGGCGTGCTCATGCCGTACATACTAGTAGGTACAGAAAACCGTTGGTGAAGCCGTACAAAACACGAGGGAGTGTGTTGCAGGGGTCGTACACCTGAACGGTGGTCCGGGCGGCCTAGGGTATGTCCGTCGGACCGGAGAAGGAGAGGCCGTGCTCTACCCCGCCCTGAAGTTCGTCAGCGTTCCCGTCATGCACGCGCTGTGGCGGCCGCGGATGGAAGGACGTGAGCACGTCCCCGCGCACGGGCCCGCGATCCTCGCCTCCAACCACCTGTCCGTGCTCGACTCGTTCTTCATGCCGGCCGTGGTGCCGCGGATGGTGCGATTCGTGGCGAAGAAGGAGTACTTCACCGGCAACCCCCTCGTCGCGGCGTGGATGCGCGCGATGGGGGCGATGGAGATCGACCGGGAGAACGTCTCCGCCGCCCAGGACATGCTCGACGCCGCGGTGGAGGTGCTGAAGGCGGGCGAACTGTTCGGCATCTACCCCGAGGGCACCCGCTCCCCCGACGGCCGGCTGTACCGGGGGAAGGTGGGCGTGGCCTGGCTCACGCTGACCACCGGCGCCCCGGTCGTGCCCGTCGCCATGCTCGGCACCGAGAAGGTGCTGCCGCCCGGCACCACGGTGCCGCGCCTGCACAGCATCGGCGTGCGGTTCGGCGAGCCGATGACCTTCACCGGCGACCCGGGCAGCGCCCGGGACCGGCGGCGGGTGACCGACGAGGTCATGGCCGCGATCCAGCGCCTGTCCGGCCAGGAGTACGTCCCCCGGTACGGCGCCAGCGTCAAGGGCGCCGGGGAAGCAGGAGTGTAAATAACGATTTGGCCCCGCTAGGCTCTGGTCCCGACCACAGGGCCGTCATTGGGGGTGTGCGTGCCACGAGGACGTACGATCGCGATCTCGGCCGCCGCGGCCGTCGTGCTGGCGGGGGCGGCCGCGGGTGGCGCCTACTACGTGCTGCACACACGCGGCACGCCGCAGGAGACCGCGGCCCGGTTCACCGCGGCCTGGTCGAGGGGCGACCTCGCGGCGATGAAGGCGGAGCTCGCCTCACCCGCCGCCGGCTTCGACGCGGCGTACGCCGAGCTCACCAAGAACCTCGCGGTCACGAAGGTCGCCGTCCGCGACGTACGGGCCGGCGCGCCGAAGGACGACCGGGCGACCGCCTCCTACACCGCGACCGCCACCGTGAAGAACGTCGGCGACTGGACCTACAAGGGCTCGCTCAAGCTCGTGGTCAAGGACCACTACTGGAAGGTCGACTGGTCGCCGTCCGCAGTCCACCCCGCGCTCGACGGGACCAACCACCTGGCGCTGAAGACGTCGTGGCCGCAGCGGGGGGCCGTCACCGACGCCAACGGCGACCGCATCGACGGCGGCGACGTGGGCGGCTCGGTGCAGCAGCTCGTCGGCTTCCTGGACAAGGCCAAGGACGAGGACGTCGAGAAGCTGGGCACCGCCTACAAGAAGGGCGACGCCGTGGGCCGCGGCGGCCTGCAGGAGACGTTCCAGAAGCAGCTCGCCGGCACTCCCACCACCGAGATCCAGGTGGTGGGCGAGAGCCGGAAGACCCTGCACACCGTCAACGGCTCCCCCGGCAAGGACCTGCGGACCAGCCTCGACCTGAAGGTGCAGAAGGCCGCCGCCGACGCCGTACGCGACCTGGACAAACCCGCCTCGCTCGTCGCCGTCAAGCCTTCGACGGGCGAGATCCTCGCCGTCGTGAACAACCGGGGCGGCTTCAACCGGGCGCTGGACGGCAAGTACGCTCCCGGATCCACGTTCAAGACGGTCACGGCGGCCGGGCTGCTGGCCGAGGGACTCACCCCGTCGAGCCGGGTGACCTGCCCCAAGGAGGCGGTCGTCGGCGGGCTGAAGATCCGCAACTCCGACCACGAGGCGTTCGGGTCGCTGTCGTTCCTCGACTCCTACGCCCACTCGTGCAACACGACGTTCGCCCCGCTCGCCGCCCAGAAGCTGGGCGCGCGCAAGCTGTACGACCTGGCGACGGACCTGGGCTTCAACCAGCCGCTGCGCATCGGCGTCCCGGCGACCCCCGGCAGCATGCCGAAGGCCACCAGCGACGCCGAACTCGCCGCCGAGTCGTTCGGGCAGGCGAGGATCACCGCCAGCCCGCTGGTGATCGCGACCGTGGCGGCGGCGGTGGCCGACGGCTCCTGGCGGCCGCCCACGCTGGTGCCTTCGCTGGAGCAGAAGACCGCTCCCAAGAAGCTGCCGGAGGAGGTCGTCAAGAACCTGCGGTCGATGATGCGGGCGGTCGTCACCAAGGGGACCGCCCACGCCGCCGGGCTGCCCGCGGGTACGGCGGGCAAGACCGGGACCGCCGAGTTCGGCACCGGGCCCGAACTCGACTCGCACGCCTGGTTCATGGGCTTCCGCGGCGACCTGGCCTTCGCCGTCGTCGTGGAGGCCGGCGGCATGGGCGGCGAGGTGGCCGCCCCGGTCGCGGCGCACTTCCTCAAGTCCCTGTCCTGACCTCGGGTGCTGAGGATGCCGGGCGAACAAAGTCTGCGCGTTCGGTGAGCTCAGGTGCGGCGGGCGGCCCAGACGGTGCGTTCTGTGCGTACCGCGAGGTCGCCGCGGCGCAGGATGCTGTGCGGGCTGCCGGTGTCGAGCAGCCGATCGAGCGCGGCGAGGTCTTCGGGTGAGAGCGCCTGGGCGGCGGCGCCACGGATGCGCTGCAGGGCGCTGAGGGCGTAGCGGCCGATCGCCTCGCTGCGCGAGCCCTCGATGTGCACGGTGATGGTGCGTTCGCCTTCGAGAGCGAATCCGGCGGCGGTCAGCATCGGTCCCCAGTCGGCGCCGCGGTGGGGCAGGTGTTCGGCGTGGAGGTGATCGGTCGCGGCGTGGCAGCGCTCTTCCAGGCCGGGCCGGTCCTCGGGTGCGTCGGCGGGCAGGAAGCGGGGGAAGCCGGCCAGTTCGACGACAGTGAACAGGCCGCCGGGCGCGAGCAGGTCGTGGATGTTGCGTATGACGCGCTCGGGGTCGGCCATGTGGTGCATCGAGGCCGACGCCCAGACGAGGTCGGGTGTGCCGAGGTCGGGCCAGTCGGCGTCGTCGAGGTCGGCCTGCACGATGTGCACGCGGTCATCCATGTCACGGGCGCATGCCTTCTCCCGCAGGCGCCGCAGGTGCTCGGGTGAGGTGTCGACGGCTGTGACGCGCGCTTCGGGAAAGCGGTCGAGGAGGGCGAAGGTGCCCGCTCCGGTGCCGCAGCCCACATCCACGATATGGCTCGGACCGGTGGCCAGGGGCAGCCACTCGATGATGGCCCTGAGGTGCTCGGCGAGGACTTCCGCGTCCAGGTCGAGGATCTCCTCTTGGCTGCCGGCGCCGTGCTGGTGGTCGTGGCCGGTGTGCAGGTGTGTTCGGGTCATGACGTCACATTACGAAGGCCATGCGCGATCGGCATAATCTCTTTCGCAGAACGCAAGACGATGGCCGCCGGTGCTGCCGGACGCGCAAGACGGCCACCCTTGCGCGTTCAGCGGCGTCAGGCACCTTTCGCGTATCAGTCATGGCCCTCTCGGTCATCGCGGCCGCCATCCTCGCGCTGGTGTCCGCGCCGCGCCTCGCGGTCGAAGATGCCCAGGATCTCGCACGGTCCGCCTTCGGCGCCGATGGCGTGCGGCATCATCGTGGGGAACTCGGCAGCCTGGTTGGCCTCGAGGCGGAAGCGGCGGTGGCCCAGCATGAGGATCGCCGTGCCGGACAGGACGACAAGCCATTCCCGGCCCGGATGGGCGCGCATGCGGGCGGGATTGTCGGGCGGCGGCTCGGTCATGCGCTGACGCATCACGGTCATGCCGGGGTCGCCCTTGATCGGCCAGCGCATCACGCCGTGGGAGCCGTCGATCATCGGGCTGGTGACGACGTCATCGGTGGCGGTCTCGACCAGCTGGTCGAGGGAGGTGTCCAGGGCGCGGGCGAGGGTGACGAGCTGATCCAGCGCGAGACGGCGCTGACCGTTCTCGATCCGGCTCAGTGAGGACTGGCTGAGCCGGGCGCGGGTGGCCAGCTCTTCCAGGGACCAGCCCTGTGCGACCCGCAGGGCGCGGATGCGTTTGCGTACGAGGCTGTCCAAGTCTTCATCTTCTTGCTTCATAGGCAACATCCTATGCCCCTCATGCAAGGCATGGATATCGTCGCACGTGGATGGCCCTGATCCGCTGGGCCATGCACCCCTTTCGACCTGCCTTTTCCGAGAGGAAATTCATGAGCACGAACCAGCCCGCAGCGGGGGCAACCGCCGAAGCGAGCGGCAGGGGCGCGCCGGACGCGCGCCAACTGCGCTCCATCCTGATCGCCGTCTGTGTCGCGTTGATGGCGGTCATCGCCTCGGTGACCGGGTTGAACGTCGCCCAGCCTGACATGGCCGTCGAATTCGGCGCCTCGCAGAGCACAATCCTGTGGATCATCAACATCTACACCCTCACCCTGGCCGCGCTGCTGCTTCCGCTCGGCGCGATCGGTGACCGGCTGGGCCGCAAACCTATGCTGATCACCGGCCTGATCATCTTCGGATTCGCCGGCGCGCTGGCGGGCCTGGCCCCGTCATCCGAGGTCATGATCGCCGCCCGGGTGCTCAGCGGTGTGGGCGCTGCGGTGATCATGCCGATCACCCTCGCCGTGATCACCTCGACCTTTCCCGACGAGCAGCGTGGAAAGGCGATCGGCGTGTGGACCGGCGTCGCCGGAGGCGGCGGCATCATCGGCATGTTCCTCTCCGCCTTGCTCGTGGACGTGGCGGACTGGCGGTGGCTGTTCGTGCTGCCCGTCGTCCTGGTCCTCGTCTCGCTCGGCATGATGCGGTCCGTACCCAACTCTCGCGAGCGCTCCGGGCACTCCTTCGACACCATGGGCGCACTGGCCTCCGTCGTCGCCGTGGTAGGCCTCATCTTCGCCCTGCAGGAAGGCCCGGAGCGCGGCTGGGGCGACCCTGTCACTCTGACCAGTCTCGTCGCCGGTCTGGCGGCCCTGATCTTCTTCGTGGCCTGGGAGCTGCGCCGCAGGGACGCGGCCCTGCTGGATGTGCGCCTCTTCCGCGAGCGCGGCCTGTCCGGCGGCTCCATCACCCTGCTGGTGGTCTTCGGTGTCCAGGCGGGTGTCTTCGTGGTCCTCTTCCCATTCCTGCAAGCCGTCCTCGGCTGGTCGGGACTGCTGTCCACCCTGGCGATGATGCCCATGGCCGTGCTGATGATGATGACCTCCGGCTTGGCGCACAAGTCGGCCGCGCGTATCGGCGCCCGCCCGACCATGGCGGCGGGAATCGCGTTGTTCGGCGCCGGTCTGGCCCTCATGGCCGGCATCGTCTCCGTCGACGGCGGCTACCTGTCCATCCTGCCCGGCATGCTCGCCATGGGCATCGGCATGGGCCTGTCGATGACCCCTTCCACCGAGGCCATCACCAGCTCCCTGTCGCGGGAGAAGCAGGGTGTCGCCTCCGCGCTCAACGACATCACCCGCGAGTTCGGCACCGCACTCGGCATCGCCCTGCTCGGCGCCCTCCTGGCGAGTGGCTACCGCAGTGCCATCGATGACAGGCTCGGCGGCATCCCTCAAGGCGCGGCGGACGCCGCACGCCAGGGCGTCGCCAACGCCATCGAGGCCGCGGGCACTGCCGGCTCCCACGCGCAGGCGCTGGTCGATGCCGCCCGTCAGTCCTTCGTCGACGGCTGGCAGCAGGCCATGTGGGCAGGTGTCGTCGTCATGTGCGTCCTGTTCGTCTACACCGCCGTCCGCGGTCCGCAAAACAAGATCTCCACGTCGGCGGACGAGGAGAAAACCCCCGAAGACCGACACCCCCAGGTGACGGCGTAAGAGCTGAACCGGCTCGCGCCGGGCCTTCTTCGGCCGGTGGTTGGGTGCCGAGCACGCCTGGCACCCAACCACGCTCGCATTACATGACCGCTACCCGATCATCCGCGTCCAACCTGATCGGCGGGGGGTGTGGGTGCTCGGCGAGGTCCTGAACGCCGTTACACCGGGAGAGCCGCGGCGTCGTGCCGCAGGGCCATGACCAGCAAGGTCGCGATCAACGTGGCGATGAGCAGCCAGCTCACCGCGATGATCACGGTGGAGCGGCCCGGCCGGCGACGGCCCGCACCCCGCCCCTGCCGCCCGCGCCCCGCACGGTGGTTGAACGACTCGAGCCTGGCCGCAAGCTTCGGATCCTCGTCGGTGAGGTGCCGCTCGATCATCGCCAGCATCCGCTCTTCGTCCTGCGACCAGGCCATCGCGCAACTCTCCCAGAACGCAAGGTATGTGCCGACGTTCTGCCCAACGATGAAGATCGTTAGCCGTTTCCAGGGCCGCGATTTACGACGCGTTGCACGTTGCGATCTCCATCGAACCTCTGTTCTAATCGAAGAGTGCGATGGGACGGGCTGCGCCTCGACGTGGGCATGGACACGGGGGACAGAGGGCAAGACGGCGGGCAGGGCGAGACGACGCCCCTGTTCGCCCGGTCCGCCGTGACCCGGACCTTCGACACGCCGGAGTTCCGGGGCGTGACGTTCTACGAGATCCACGCGCGGTCGATCATCAATCGGGTCCCCTCGGCCAGCCGGGTCCCGTTCGAGTGGACGATCAATCCCTACCGGGGCTGCACCCACGCGTGCACGTACTGCTTCGCCCGCAGGACGCACGAATACCTCGACCTGGACTCCGGCCGCGACTTCGACTCGAAGATCGTCGTGAAGGTCAACGCCCCCGACCTCGTACGCAGGGAGCTGGCGGCGCCTCGATGGGGCGGGCACCCCATCGCGATGGGGACCAACGTCGACTGCTACCAGCGGGCCGAGGGCCGCTACCGGCTGATGCCGGGCATCCTCGCGGCCCTGCGGGACGCCCGCAACCCGTTCTCGATCCTCACCAAGGGCTCGCTGATCCTGCGCGACCTCGACCTGCTCGCCGAGGCGGCCGAGGTGACCGACGTCAGCACGGCCGTCTCGGTGGGGTTCACCGACGAGTCGCTGTGGCGGGCCGTCGAGCCCGGCACCCCGTCGCCGCGCAAGCGGCTGGAGGTGTGCGCCACGCTGAACGAGCACGGCATCCCGTGCGGCGTGCTCATGGCGCCGATCCTCCCCTATCTGTGCGACTCCCCGCGGGCACTGGAGAGCACCGTGCGCCGCATCGCCGAGACCGGCGCGACGCACGTCACACCGATCGTGCTCCACCTGCGGCCGGGCGCGCGCGAGTGGTTCATGGCCTGGCTGTCGCGCGAGCATCCCCGGCTCGTCCCCCGCTATCTGGAGCTGTACGGCCGGGGCGCCTACGCGCCCAAGGCGTACCAGGAACGGATCAACCAGGCCGTGCGCACGCTCGCCCGCGAGCACGGCATCGGCCGATCGGCCCCGCGCGGGGGTGAAGCAGCAGGAGCGCGCGGTGACCGAGCAGCAGGAGCGCGCGGCGCCCGCGCTGGGCAGCGGCCCGGTGAGCGGCTGCTCCCCCCCGCCCGCACCGGCCGCGACGCCCGAACAGCTCACGCTCCTTTAGGTGGCCGCCTTCCACCCGCAGGGTTCCCGTGCACCCGGCCGCGCGAACCGCCACACGTCGCGTACCCGGATCGGCCGGGGCGGCCCGGGCCCGTCAGGTGTCGCCGGCCGATGAGGGCGTGGTGAAGGCGCCGGCGGATGCGGCGAGGGCGGCTGTTCTGGCCGCCCGGCCGGGCAGGCCGGGGTCGGGTGGTGTGCGGAGAAGCACCAGTTGGTGGTACACGGGTGCGGTGGCGGCGATGAGCAGTGGCCGGGCGTCGGTGTGCGGGGGGAGTTCGGCGCGCTGGATGGCCCGGTCGACGATGACCTCACAGCGGGCGTAGCGGTCCTCCCAGAGCCGCCGTTGGGCGTGGTCGGCCTTTTCGGAGCGGAACGAGGCGGCGATCAGGGCCGCCACGATCGGCGGCTGTGCGGTCAGCGCGTCCTGGATCTCGCGGTTCAGCGCCGCCAGGTCGCCCTCCAGGGAGCCGGTGTCCGGGGGTTGCCAGGCGTCGTCACTGGCCGCGTCCAGGACGTCGGCGAGCAGCCCTCCGGCATCTCCCCAGCGCCGATACACCGTCGCACGGTGCACACCCGCGCGGGCGGCGACGGCGTCCATGGTGAGCCCGTCATAACCGTGTTCCCCGAGCTCCGCGAGACCGCGTCGAGCACCTGCCTGCGGATACGGGCGGTACGGCCGCCGGGGCGGGGCCGGGGCGCCGGCACGGGCCGGGCGCCCTCCGGTGGTGGTGCCGAAGGAGTCATCGCTGGTGGTCCGGTTGCTCGGGGGGACGACGTCGTGGCAGTATCTTAATGCACCAACTGTCGCAATAATGGAGTAATCGATGCTCTTCCGAAGCGTTCGCCCGGCCGTGCGGCCTCTGCCGGCCGCCCTGTCCCGAGTGCTTCGGATCGCCTGAACGCCTGCACAGATCACCGCTCTTGCGTTCGCCACGTCCTTCGACCGCAGGCTCGCCCGTGACTCGGTGACCTGCTCGCTCGCCGCGGGCTGGGATCCCCCGTGAGAACGAATTCGGCAAGACATCCCACCGCGCCTGCCGCCCGGCTCTCGGCGCCGGTCGCCGGCCGTCCTGTGGGCTGCGGCAGTCCCTCGCCCTGGCGCGCATGCTCGGCGAGCCGTCAGAGGTCCACGACGCCTGACGCGCCCAGGCCCGTGAACACCCCTTGGAAGGAAACAACGTGATGCCGACCGTGCCCGCCGACCCGACCGTGCTGCATCCGATGCCCGAGCAGCCGCGGGTGGTGCTGCTCAAACCGCTGATCACCTCACCGCTGATCGAGGTCGGAGAGTTCTCCTACTACGACGACCCGGACGAGCCGACCGCTTTCGAGACCCGCAACGTGCTGTACCACTACGGGCCGGAGAAACTGGTCATCGGGAAGTTCTGCGCGCTGGGCGAGGGTGTGCGGTTCATCATGAACGGCGCCAACCATCGCATGGACGGCCCCTCGACGTTCCCCTTCCCTATCATGGGCGGCTCCTGGGTGGAGCACTTCGACCTCATCACCGGCCTGCCCGCACGGGGTGACACCGTGGTCGGCAACGACGTCTGGCTCGGATACCGGTCCATGGTGATGCCCGGCGTACGCATCGGCCACGGAGCGATCATCGCCTCCGGGTCCGTCGTCGTCGACGACGTCCCCGACTACGGCATCGTGGGCGGCAACCCCGCCCGGCTCATCCGCCGCCGCTACAGCGACGCGGACATCGAGCGCCTCCTCGCGGTGGCCTGGTGGGACTGGCCGCTCCAGCACATCACCGAACACCTCCGCACGATCATGTCCGGAAGCATCGACGAACTGGAGACGGCGCGCCGGCGCCCCCGCACCGTTGATCCACTCGCGTTTCAGCACTTCAGAGTTCCAGCACTTCGGAATCGAGCCATCTGCATGCCCGCTTCGTCCCACCACAACCCGTTCGCCGGCTGGCTTCACCGCCATGCCGTTCCGCTCACCCACCTCGATCCGGCGGCGCCACTCGATGATCTGGAGCCGCTGCGCGACATAGTCGGCGACGCGCGCGTCGTCGCGATCGGCGAGAACTCCCACTTCATCACCGAGTTCTCTCTCATGCGCCGGCGAATCCTGCGGTTCCTGGCCGAACGCTGCGGCTTCACCGTCCTGGCCTTCGAGTACGGCTTCAGCGAAGGCTTCCCCCTTGACGCCTGGGCTCAGGGGGAGGGCACGGACCATGATCTGTCGGCCCATCTCGCCGCGGCGATCCCCGTGGGGGTCGACGAGCCACTGCGCTGGATCCGCCGGCACAACGCCACAGCCGCGGTGCCGGTGCGTTTCGCCGGGATCGACATCCCGGCGGCCGGCGGGTCCCTGCTTCCCGCCCTGGCCCCGGTCGCCGACTACCTGCGCCAGGTCGACCCCGAAGCCCTACCGGCGGTCCAGACGGCGATGCGGATCGCCGGATCGTTCGCCGGTGCCTCCGCGGCCGCAGCCGCGCCCGCGTGGACCCGCCTGACCAGCGCCGAACAGGACGCCCTCAGCGCGATCCTGATGCGCCTGCTCATCCGGTTCCGGGCCGTCGAACCGCTGTACGTCTCCCGCGCGGACCAGCGCAGCTACGACATCGCTTTGCGCCGCCTGGAAGGCGCCTGCCAAGGCGACTACACCTTCCGCGCCATGGCCGACCTGTACGCCGGAAGCGGCCTGACCGCCGACGCCTCGGCCCGGGACGTCTACATGGCCGGGTCGGTCCTGTGGCACCTGGAGCGCCTCGGCCCCGGAACCCGCATCGTGCTGGCGGCCCACAACGCCCACATCCAGAAAACGCCGGTCTCCTTCGACGGGCACCTCACGGGGCTCCCGATGGGACAGCATCTGCACAACTCCCTGGGCGATGACTACGTCGCCCTCGCCCTGACCAGCATCACCGGGCACACCGCCGACATGCGTCCGGATGAGAACGCTCGCTTCGGTTTCGCCATCGACAACACCGCCCTGGAGCCGCCCGAGCCCGGAAGCGTCGAAGCCGCCTTCGCCGACGCCGGTCTCGGACTCGCCGTCGCCGATCTCCGCCGGGCGCGCCACGAGATCCCCGGCCCCGACCGCATCCGGATACAGAGCGCCTACGTGCACACCCCCGTCCTCGACGCGTTCGACGGCATCCTCAACACTCCGGCCTCCACTGTCGCCGACGACGTCCAGATGTGAGGACCCCCGGCCTGCGCCGATCGGCCTCGGCAGCCGGAGGGCGAGCCTGTCGCGACCGTCACCACAGAAGCAACGGAAGGAACGACATCTATGATCTTCACCCAGGTCGAACTCGATTACCTGTCCACGCAGCGCATCGGGCGGCTCGCCACCGTCTCACCCGACGGGCAGGTGCAGAACAACCCGACCAATTTCTTCCTCGAAGCCGGCACCGGCACGATCGTCATCGGCGGGGGCGCGCTGGGCAGGTCGAAGAAGTTCCGGAACGTCCAGCAGGGCAGCACGGTCGCGTTCGTCGTGGACGATCTGGCGACGGCCGATCCGTGGATGCCCCGGGGCATCGAGATCCGGGGCACGGCGGTGGCGCTGACGGATCAGGAGCCGCCCCTGCCCGGCCTGTCCCGAGAGATCATCAGGATCACGCCCACCAAGATCGTCTCATGGGGGCTGGACGGACCGCGAGCGAGCCGTACGGTATGACGCACGTCCCTTTCCGGCGCGGAGACGCGGTTTCGTCGCTGCCGGCCGTTCCGATCCTCCTCGCGGACTCGTAGCCCGGACACGTGTCCGGGCGGCTACGATCGGCGGCCGTGGAGGACGACGCCGAGGACTTCGTCCGCGCGCACACCAGGCTCGCGGCCGTGCCGTACGTGCCGGAGATACGGCTGCGCCTGATCACGCCGGCCGCCGTTCCGGGTGCCGTGCCGGACGTGGGCGGGGACGACCGCGTGTACGAGCTGTGGGAGCGTGCCGGGCGGCTGCCCTTCTGGGCCTGCCCCTGGGCCGGCGGGCAGGCGCTGGCCCGGCACGTGCTCGACCACCCCGAGATCGTGCGGGGCCGCACCGTCCTCGACCTCGCCACGGGCTCGGGGCTGGTCGCGGTCGCCGCGGCGCTGGCCGGCGCCGCCCTGGTCGTCGCCAACGCGTCGACCCGTACGCGCTGGCGGCCGTCCGCGTGAACGCCCGCGCCAACGGCGTCGCGGTGCGGGTCGCCGAAGGCGACCTGCTCGACGGAACGCCGTCCCAGCAGGTCGTGCTGGCCGGGGACGTCTACTACGAGGAGCCGCTGGCCCGGCGGGTCACCCCGTTCCTGTCCCGAGCAGGCGGCGATGTCCTTATCGGAGTGCCCGACCGCGCCTGCTCCTATCTCCCTGAAGGCGTGTTCGAGCAGGTCGCGGTGCACCAGGTGCCGGCCTTCCTGGAGGACGCCCCCAGCAAACGGACGACCATATATCGGCTTTCCAAGCACGATGTGACCTAGTTCACAACAACGGAACAACTGCCGGTTACGTCATAGGGAAAGGGGATCTTCATCTGACGCGAAACGGGGCGTGACTGTGGCTTCTCTTCACCGCAGGGTGGCAAGGAAAGCGGCCAGGGTGGTCGTACGGGCGCTGGAGGCCCGTGACCGCCAGCGTGCCAGGTCGGCGCCGCCGCCCGACGGTCGCGAGATCCGCATCCTGCTGCTGCACGCCAACGGCATGGGGGGCACGATCCGGACGGTCTTCAACCTCGCCGGATATCTGGCGCGCACCCACGACGTCGAGATCGTGAGCGTCGTGCGGGAACGTGAGGAGCCCTTCCTCCCCGTGCCCCCCGGAGTGCGCGTCCGCTACCTCGACGACCGGCTGCCCCGCCGCAAGGGCCTGCTGTCGCGGTTCCCGAGCAGGCTGGTGCCGAAGGACGAGGCGGCCTACCACTGGTTCACCCTGCGCACCGATCTCAAGCTGGTCCGCTACATCCGCTCCCGCCGCCGGGGCATCCTCATCGGGACCCGGCCCGGCCTGAATTTGATCGCCGCGCGCTTCGCTCCCCCGGAGATCATCACGGTGGCCCAGGAGCACGGGAACCTGTCCTCGCACCAGCCGCTGGTGCGCAAGCAGATCATCCGCAGGTACGGCAGGCACGACGCGGTCGTCACCCTCACCCAGGCCGACCTGCGCACCTACGAGCGCTCCTTCGGGAAGGCGCGCAAGGACCTCCCCGCCGTGCTGGCGCAGGTGCCCAACGCGACGCCCCGCCTGAACGGCGGCGTCTCGCCGCTCACCGCGAAGACCGTCGTCACCGTGGGCCGCCTGACCTGGGGCAAGGGCTACGACCTGCTCATCCGCGCGTGGGCGCACGTGGCGGCGCGGCATCCGGACTGGACGCTGCGGATCTACGGCGGCGGCCCCCGGCAGGAGAAGCTCCAGGCGTCGATCGACAAGCGCGGGCTCTCCGAGCGGGTGTTCCTCGAAGGCCCGGCCGAGGACGTCGGCGCCGTCCTCGCGGACGCCTCGATGTTCGTGCTGAGCTCCCGCCACGAGGGCATGCCGATGGTCATCCTGGAGGCGATGAGCAAGGGCGTCCCGGTCGTCAGCTACGACTGCCCGACCGGCCCCAAGGAGATGATCACCCACGGCCACGACGGGCTGCTGGTGAAGCCGGAGAAGATCCACGCGATGGCCGACGCCATCTGCGCGCTCATCGAGGACGAGGACCTGCGCCGCGAGATGGGCGCCAACGCGCTGAAGACGGCCGCCCGTTACGACCTCGACGTCATCGGCGCCCGGTGGGAGGACCTTTTGTCCGACTTGGTGGCCCGGCGGCGCGGTCTCCCGCCCGGCGGCCCGATCGCGCACGAACCGGCCGGGGCCGGCGAGCACGACGCGGGAGAACGGCCGGGCCCCCTCGGTGCCGCCGTGTCCGACGTCGTCCGTACGCCGGACGGAACGACGGCACGCCTCAGCCAGAACGCGTGAACCACCGGCGCGTGGGCCGCGTCACCGGCGATCAGGAGAGAAGCCGCGCCTGCTCGCCGCCATCGGCGGTCAGCGTCTCGGGACCCTGACCGGCCCACTCCTGCAGGCGACGGGCGAGCGCCCGGACCTCCTCCCGCAGTTCGGGCGGCCCGACCACGGTGAACGGCACGCCGAGGCCGGACAGCACCTGGGCCATGCCGTCCAGCCGCTCGGCGCGGCCGGTCATCCGCACGCCGCCGTCCGCCGGAGCGAGCGCGGCCACCGTCGGCGGGATCCGCCGCCGCGCCTCCTCCATCGTCGTGGCCAGCACCACCTCGACCTCGTACCGGTACGGCACGGAGGCCAGAGACGCGATGACGTGGGCGACCGCGTCGAACTCCCCCGGAGCGGGGAACCCCTCCTCCGTCGTCTCCGCCCGGCCGATCCGGTCGAGCCGGAACGTCCGCACCTCGCCCCTGCGGTGGTCGTGGCCGGTCAGATACCAGCGGCCCGAGTGGAACACCAGCCCGTAGGGATCGACCGTCCGCTCGCTGTCCTGTCCCCGGTACGACCGGTAGGCCAGCCGTACGCGCAGGCGGCGGCGGGCCGCGTCGGCCAGCGTCAGCAGCGTGGCGCCGCTCGGCCGGGCGGTCGCGGCGGAACGGGTGGTCAGGCCGACCATGTCCTCGACGCGCCGACCCGGTCGCGCAGGGCGTCGGGCAGCACCCGCTGGATCTTCGCGAGCGCGCTCTCGGCCGCCCCCTCGCCCACCGTCAGACCCGCGCGGCGGCCCGCGAGCAGCCCGAGCACCACGGCGGTCGCCTCGTCGCCGGTCAGCATGAGCGGCGGCAGCCGGTATCCCGGCATGAGCCGGTAGCCGCCGTAGCGTCCCCGCTCGGCCTCCACCGGAATGCCGAGGTCCTCCAGCCTGCGCACGTAGCGGCGCACGCTCCGCACGTCGACCTCCAGGCGCTCGGCCAGCTCGGCACCGGTGAGCCCGGGCCTGGCCTGCAGCAGCTCCAAAAGAGCGAGAACGCGATTGGTCGACATATCAGGACCGATTCTGCCCTGATTCGGCTTTAGTGTCGACGCATGACGACATACGTACTCGTTCCCGGTTTCTGGCTCGGCGCGTGGGCGTGGCGGGACGTCACCGCCGCCCTGCGGGGAATGGGGCACGAGGTCCACCCTCTGACCCTCACCGGCCTCGCCGACCGCGCCCACCTCGCCTCCCCCGATCTCGACCTGGATACCCACATCCGCGACATCACCGGCCTCGTCGAGGCCGAGGACCTGCACGACGTGGTCCTCGTCGGCCACAGCGGGAGCGGCGCCGCGATCACCGGAGCCGCCGCCCGCGCGGCCGGCCGCGTGAGCCGGGTCGTGTACGTCGAGAGCGGCCCGGTGCCGGACGGCATGGCCCAGATCGACCTCACCGGGCGGGAGTTCGTCGAGAAGCGCGTCGAGGACGGCTGGCGCTACCCCATGCCCTCCTGGGACGAGCTACAGGAGTCGGGCGCGAGCCTGGAGGGGCTGGGCGAGCGCGAGCGTGCGCTGATGGCCGCCCGGGCCACCGACCAGCCGCTCGGCACGATCACACAGCCCCTCCTCCTGGGTGACGACGCCGCCGCGTTCGCCGCGCTGCCGAAGACGCTGGTGAGCTGCTCGTTCCCGCTCGCGCAGGTCAAGGAGCTGATCACGACGGGGCATCCGGCGTTCGCGCCGCTGGGCGGGCCGGAGTGGGAGCTGCGTGAGCTGCCGACCGGTCACTGGCCGATGCTCTCCCGCCCCGGTGATCTGGCTGTTGTTCTGGCCGAGGTGATCTGACAAGCCGACGCCTTTACGTTGTAGATTCCCTGGGTGGGACATTTGTCCTACCCAGGGCCGTATCGATGGATCTACCTGGGCCGACGGCACCGGCCTACCGTCGTCCCCATGACCGCGAAATCCCCCGACGCCGTGTCCCTGGCCTCGGCGACCAAGCGCTTCGGCCCCGTGCGGGCCGTGGACGGGCTCACGCTCGCCATCCCCCGCGGCCAGACGGTGGCCCTCCTCGGCCCCAACGGCGCGGGCAAGTCGACCACCATCGCGCTGCTGCTCGGGCTGCTGCCGCCCGACTCCGGGCGGGCCGCGCTGTTCGGGCTCGACCCCGAGCAGGCCGTACGGCAGGGCCTGGTGGGCGCGATGCCGCAGGAGGGCGGTCTGATCCCCCGGGTCACGGTCCGCGAGTTGCTGGCCTTCGTGGCCGGGACCTACGCCGCTCCCCTCCCCCTCGACCGGGTGCTCGCGCTCGCCCGGATCGGGGACCTGCGCGACCGCCGGGTGGACCGGCTGTCGGGCGGGCAGGCGCAGCGCGTGCGGTTCGCCATGGCGGTGTGCGGCGACCCCGATTTGATCGTCCTGGACGAGCCCACCGCGGCGCTCGACGTGGAGGCCCGGCGCGAGTTCTGGGACGGCATGCGCGGGCTGGCCAGCCAGGGCAAGACCATCCTGTTCAGCACCCACTACCTGGACGAGGCCGACGAGCACGCCGACCGCGTCGTCGTGCTCGGTCACGGCCAGGTGATCGCCGACGGCACCAGCGCGGAGATCAAGCGGGCGGTGGCGCTGACCACGGTGAGCGTGACGGCCGACGGCGAGTCCGCCTGGCTCGCGACCCTGCCGGGCGTGCGCCACATGGAGATCAGGGGCGGCCGGGTCCACCTGCGCAGCGGCGACCCCGACGCCACCGTCATGGCCCTCGCCCGCGCGGGCGCCGTACGCGGCCTGGAGGTCGTCCCGGCCGGCCTGGAGGACGCCTTCGTCGCGCTGACCACCGGGAAGGAGAGCGTGTGATGCTCGGATACGTACGGCTCGAACTGACCAGGACCATGCGCGACGGCGGCTACGTGATCTTCGGGATCGTGATGCCGGTCGTCATGTACCTCGTCTTCACCAACCTCGGCCTGGCCCCCGGCGACCGGCACGACGCCGCGATCTACACGATGGTCAGCATGGCGGCGTACGGCGCGCTCGGCGGCGCGTTCAACAACGGCAGCGGCATCGCGGAGGACCGCGCGGCGGGGTGGCTGCGGCAGTTGCGGCTCACCCCGCTGACCCCGGCCCAGGTCGTGGCCGGGAAGGTCGTCACCGGGGTGGTCGGCGTCGTGCCGAGCATCGCGGCCGTGCTGCTGGCCGGCGTGCTGGTCAACCACGTCACGCTCCCCCCGCAGCGGTGGCTGGCCGTCGTCGTGCTCCTGTGGGCGGGGACCGTGCCCTTCTCCCTGCTCGGTCTCGGCAACGGCTACCGCCTGTCGGGCCAGTCGGCGGCGATGGCCAACATCGCGACGATGCTGACGCTGGCGATCCTCGGCGGCCTGTGGGTGCCGGTCGAGAACTTCCCGTCCTGGCTACGGGCGATCGCCGAGTGGACCCCGTCGAACAGCTACGCCGGCCTGTCCTGGCGGATCGCGTTCGGCGACGTCCCCACCTTCCGTCAGGTGGTCCTCCTGTCGGCCTGGCTGCTCGTCTTCGGCGTCTACGCGGTGTACGGCTACCGCCGCGCCGGCCGCCGGGCCTGACCACTAATGTGACGTTCCCGATGACGAGCGAACGCGACACCTGGCTGGACCCGCTGCGTGAGGGCGAGCGCGGCCCCGACGCCAAGGGCATGTACATGTGGGTGGCCGTGACGGCGGCGCCCGTGTGGGACATCGCGCACGGCCGGACCCATCCCCTCTGGCTGGCCTGGCCTGCCGTACTGGCCACCGCCGGGCTCTACGTGGTCACCACGCACTACGCCTTCACCGACCGGCGGCGCGCCCTGCCGGTGCTCGGGCTGCTCGCGGCGGTGGTCCTGGCGTCCGCCGCCGGGTTCCGGGACAACTGGCTCTACCTGGTCGTCATGCTGGCCGTCGCCATCGGAATCACCGTGCGCGGCAAGGTCCTTCCGGTGGTGCTGCTCGCCGAGTGCGCCGCCGCTCTGGCCGTGGCCGTAGGGGCCGGCGCCGACCTCACCGGCATCCTCGCACTGGTCTGGGGCACGTTCACCGCGGGCCTCATCCCGGCGATCATCATCCGCTTGTGGGAGGCCATCCACGAGCTCAAGGCCACCCGCGAGGAGCTGGCCCGGGCCGCGGTGACCGAGGAGCGGCTGCGTTTCTCCCGCGACCTGCACGACCTGCTCGGGCACACCCTCTCGGTCATGGTCGTCAAGGCCGAGGCCGTACGCCGGCTGTCGCGGGTGGACGCGGACGCGGCGGCCGGTCAGGCGGCCGACATCGAGCAGATCGGGCGGCAGGCGCTGACCGAGGTGCGGGCCGCCGTCACCGGCTACCGGGGCAGGGGGCTCACCGCCGAACTCGACTCGGCCCGCGCCGCGCTCGCGGACGCCGGCATCGAGGCGACCGTCCGCACCTCCTCCGTACGGCCCGGCCCCGAGACCGACGCCCTGCTCGGCTGGGCCGTGCGCGAGGGCGTGACCAACGTCGTACGGCACAGCCGCGCGTCGGCCTGCGAGATCGGCCTGCGCGACGACGGCGGGCTCCTGGTGCTGGAGATCCGCGACGACGGCCCGCCGAAGAAGGCCCGCGGGCACGGCAACGGGCTGATCGGCCTGCGCGAACGGGTGAAGGCCGCCGCCGGCACGGTGGAGACCACGGCCCCGCCCGACGGAGGATTCCTGCTCCGGGTGGCCGTGCCGTACGCGAAGGAGGACGGTCAGTGATCAAGGTGCTGCTGGCCGAGGACCAGGGCATGATGCGCGGCGCGCTGGCCCTGCTCCTCGGCCTGGAGGAGGACATCGAGGTCGTCGCCCAGGTCGGCCACGGCGACGAGGTGGTGGAAGCCGCCCTGCGCACCCGGCCCGACGTGGCCCTGCTCGACATCGAGATGCCGGGCCGCGGCGGGCTGGAGACCGCCGCCGACCTGCGCGAGCGCCTGCCCGGCTGCGCCGTGCTCATCCTCACGACGTTCGGGCGGCCCGGCTACCTGCGCCGTGCCATGGAAGCCGGGGCGCGCGGGTTCCTGGTCAAGGACGGCCCGGTCGAGGACCTCGCCGACGCCGTCCGCCGGGTGCTGCGCGGTGAGCGGGTCATCGACCCCGCCCTCGCGGCGGCCGCGCTGAGCACCGGCCCGAGCCCGCTGACCGACCGGGAACGGGACGTCCTGGCCGCGGCGGCCGACGGCTCGACGATCTCCGACATCTCGGCCCGCCTCCACCTGTCGGAGAGCACCGTGCGCAACTACCTGTCGTCCGCCATCGGCAAGACCGGCACCAGGAACCGGATCGAGGCCGCCCGCCTGGCCCGCCACAACGGCTGGCTGTAGAGGGTCACTGCACGTCGAACTCGTTGCCCTCCGGGTCGGCCATGGTCACGTGGTGACTCCCGGGCTCCCGTACGGTGCGCAGCACGGTGGCGCCCAGTGCCTTGAGCCGGTCCACCTCGGCGTCCCTGCGCTCGGGGCCCGCGTGCAGGTCGATGTGCAGGCGGTTCTTGCCGGCCTTCGGCTCGGGGACCGCCTGGAAGAGGATCCGGCGGCCGAGCCCGGTGCCACTGGCCGGATCGAACGGGTCGTCCGGGTGCCGTACCGCCCGCAGCGTCCGGAAGGCCGTACGGTCAGGGGTCACCGCCTCCTCCCCCACGACGCCGGCGGCCAGGAGCCGGCCGACCAGCACGCTGTTGTCCTCCACCTCGTAGCCCAGCGCCTCGGCCCAGAACGCGGCCTGCGCGTGCGGGTCCGCGCAGTCGATGACGAGCTTCCATTCGAGAGTCATGTAACCCTTTATACTGGTTACATGAGCCTGACGCTACACCCACGCGACGGGGCCTCCTTCCGTTTCGACCCGGGCGCCCTGTGCCTGGAGTTCCTGGTCAGCGGCGGCGTGGGGGTCTACGCCCACTACGAGACGCTGCACGAGCCGGCGGACCTGGCACGGTGGGCCGCGGTGTCCCGGCTCGGCCTGGAGGAAGCGGACACGACGGCCGCCGACCTCGACCGTGCGAAGGCCCTGCGTACCGCCCTGTGGGGGCTCGCCGGCGACCGCGTCCACGGGCGCACGCCACGGCAGGCGGACGTGGACGCCGTCAACCGGGCGGCGTCCGCCCCGCCGTTGACGCCCGTGATGACGGCGGACGGGCTACGTTCCTGGGCCACCCCCGCGACCGGGGGCCAGGTGGTCGCGACCGTCGCGAGGGACGCGATCGAGCTGTTCACCGGCCCGCTGGCCGACCGTGTGCGGGAGTGCGCGGGTGACAACTGCGCCCTCATCTTCGTCGACACCTCACGGCCGGGCAGCAGGCGCTGGTGCTCGATGGAGCGGTGCGGCAACCGCCACAAGGTCCGCGCGCACCGCTCCCGCGAAGACTAGACGCGGCCCCTGCCGTTCCGCACCGGCATGTGATCGCGCCGGCGGACGCCCGCCCGGATGTCCGCATGTGACAGAACCCCGTCATGGCGGCCACGGCGGCGCAATAGCGACAATAGGGGCATGCCCGCTCCGCACCGTGTCGTCATCGCCGTGTTCCCCGACGTCGATCTCCTCGACGTCACCGGGCCCGCGGAGGTGTTCGCGGTCGCCAACCGGGAGATGTCCGGCCGGCCGCCCTACCAGGTGCTGCTGGCGGCCCGGACGGCGGCCAGGTGCGCACCTCTGCCGGCGTCCGGCTCGCCACCGACCTGACCTTCGCCCAGGTCGGCGACCGGGTGGACACCCTCGTGGTGCCCGGAGCGGTGGATCGCGACGGGGCGCCCGTGATCGACCCGCACGTGGTCGGCTGGATCGGCGAGACCGCCCGGCACGCCCGCCGCGTCGCCTCGGTGTGCGTCGGCGCGCACCTGCTGGCCGCCGCGGGCCTGCTGGCGGGCCGGACGGCGACCACGCACTGGGCCACCGCCGACCGGCTGGCGGCCGACCACCCCGACGTCGTCGTGGACCCGGACCCGATCTACGTCCGTTCGGGGAAGGTGTGGACGGGCGCGGGGATCAGCGCGTGCATGGATCTCGCGCTGGCCCTGGTCGCCGAGGACCACGGCGAGCGGCTGGCGCTGGCGGTGGCCCGGCAGCTGGTGATGTACCTCAAGCGCCAGGGCGGGCAGAGCCAGTTCAGCGTCCCGCTGTGGCGGGCCCCGGCCGAGCGCCGCGACCTCGACGAACTGCGGGCGTGGATCACCGAGAACCTGACCGCCGACCTGTCCGCCGCTGCGCTCGCCGAGCGGATGTGCCTGAGTGAACGCCACTTCACCCGGGTCTTCCGGAAGGAGACCGGCGAAACCCCGGCCGCGTACGTCGAGGCGGCGCGGACGGAGGCGGCGCGGCGGCTGCTGGAGAGCACCGACGAGCCGCTGGAGCGGGTCGCCGCCGCGGCCGGCCTGGGCTCGGTGGAGACCCTGCACCGCGTGTTCAGGCGGCGGCTGGCCACCACCCCTGCGGCCTACCGGCGGCGCTTCCGCACCGCCGCCTGATCTTTCCCCTTTCGCCCCGGCCCGGCAGGGCCGGCGCCTCGTCCTGCCCTTTTCCCTCTGTTTTCCCCTCTGTGCAAGGAGACCCGTGATGACCGTTTCGACGACCCTGCGTGACGTGATCGGCCTGGACGGCGCGCTGCCGGCGCTCTCGGCGAGCACCCTGATCATGATCGATTTCCAGAACACCTATCGCACCGGCGTCATGGCGCTGCCGGACGCCGACCGCGCCCTGGACGCCGCCGCCCGCCTCCTGGACCGCGCCCGCGCCGCCGGCGCCTGTGGTGCACGTGGTCAACGACGGCGGCGAAGGCAGCCCGTACGACATCCGGGCCGAGATCGGGCGGATCGACGCGCGCGTCGCGCCCCGGGACGGCGAGCCGGTCGTGGTGAAGAACTTCCCGGACTCCTTCCACGGCACCGATCTGCTGGAGGTGCTGCGCGGCCTGGACGCCGGGCCGGACCTGGTGCTGGCGGGCTTCATGACCCACATGTGCGTCCAGTTCACCGCCCAGGGCGCGTTCAACCTCGGTTACCGGCCCACCGTGGTGGCCGAGGCGTGCGCGACCCGGCCGCTCGCGGGCCCGGACGGCGCGCCGATCCCGGCGCAGGCCCTGCACGCCGCCGCCCTGACCACGATCGGCGACCTGTTCGGCCCGGTCGCCGCCCGGGTGGCCGACCTGCCCGCCTGATAGGCGGTCTACAACCGGCGCAGCACCTGCATGGCGTCCCTCTCGATGCGCGAAAGATCGTGGAGGATGACGCCGGCCTGCTCGAGGCACCCCGCGTCGCCGCTCTCCCCGGCCTTCGCGATAAGGGTGGACACGTGCGTCCACAGGACGGCGGCCTCGGCGTACAACCGGTGACCGGCGCGGAGGTTGCCGTCGTCGATCAGCCGGGTGCACTCGTCGAGGAAGTCGCGATAGAGGGCGCGGAACAGGGCGCCGCCGGTGCCGCCCTTCTCCATGAGGAGGGCGGCCTGCGGCAGGTCCTGCCGCGGCTCGGCGGCGCGCAGCAACCACCTGGGCACCTGTTTGCCGGCCTTCTCGATGCCGCGGTGGCCCAGGTTCGCGATGGGAGCGGCGAGGAAGGCCTCGGCGCAGTCCTTGATGGCGGGGACGATCCGGTCCTGCCAGGAGACCGGGTGCGCCGGCAGGGAGATGGTGAAGGAGCGGTTCCTGGCGGTCATCGGGCCGCGTTCGGCCCGCGCCGTGGCGAGGCCGGCGCGGCTGGTGCGCACCGCGCCGCCCTGCTGGTCGGTGTCCACGAGGTGGACGTCGTGCTCGTCGTAGCCGTACATGGCGACGACATGACCGCCGAAGTGCAGCTTGGTGCGGAAATAGTCCAGGTGGTAGCAGTCGAGCTGGAGGCCGACCGGCCGGCCGGAGTCGATGGCGGCGGCCACGTTCTCCCATGCCTTGCGTGGTGAGGTCGTCTCCTCGACCGTCAACGTCAGCCCCAGCCTGGCGGCCAGGTTCCTGGTGAGCTCGAACGGCTTGACGCGTCCTCCGAGAAAGGGGAACGGCATGCCCTTGCTGTCCCAATAGATGAAGGACAGGCCCGAGCCCAGCCCGAACAGCATGGGCTCGGACAGATCGAGCCCCTCATGCCGCAAGAGCACGCCCAGCGCCGTCGTCTCGCAGTGGTGCATGCCACGGGCGTCGATGTCCTTCACGATGGTCATGCGTCGCTCTCCTCATGCTGACGCGGCGTACGGTCACCCACTGGGAGACCACTGGGAACAGCATGAAACCTCCCACAGTGGGAGAGTCCAGACGGTCGCTCCCGCCAGGGCCTGTATCGGCGGGGGCCGGCGACCTCCCTCGCGAATCGGACCGTCGTCGGCCACACTGCCTCCATGGAATACGTCGGCCGGGTGCCCTCGCCGCCGCTCGACCAGTTCATCGACGACATCTACTGCCTGACCGGTGTGCCGCGCCACCGCCGGATGAACGTCCCGCCGATGCCGTCGGCACACCTGTTCGTCAACCTGGGCGAACCCGTCCGCCTGTGGGATTCCGACCCTTCGGTGCCGCCGGCGATGCTCATCGATGCGTGGTTCATGGGTGTATGGACCCGGCGTTTCCTCTTCGAGTACCCCGCACGAGTGCGGCTCGTCGGGGTGCACTTCAAACCTTGGGGGATGTCGCCGTTCGTCGACATGCCGGCGATCGAGCTGCGGGACCGATGGGTGCCGGTCGACGGCGTCTGGCAACGGTCGTTGGACCGGTTTCGCGACCAGGTCGGCGCAATCGCATCGGCCACCGAGACCCTGCGGGTGCTGGAGGAGGAGCTGCGATCGCGGTTCGCCGAGGCACCGTCGCGCGGCCTCGGCCTGGTCCGGCACACAGGCGGGCGTTTGGAGACTTCCCACGGCGCGGTCCCGGTCGGTGCGCTGGCCGATGCCGCCGGGGTGAGCGGCAATCACCTGGCCACGCAGTTCAAGTCTCACGTCGGGGTCACCCCGAAGCGGGTGGCGCGGATCTACCGCTTCGCGCGGCTGATCCTGTCCGTGGACGCCCTGCATCCGGTCGACTGGTCGGATCTCGCCCAGACGGCGGGCTACTTCGACCAGGCCCACTTCAGCAGGGAGTTCAAGGACTTCACCGGCCACACCCCGACGGAATACCTGGCCCTGCGGCGCCGATTCCCCGCCGAGCAGGGGTTTCCACCGGACAGCGGTCCGATGCCCACTGATTGATTTTTTACAAGCCAAGTCGCCCACAGGACCGACAAGATCGAGGGCGGATGCGCAAGGAGCGTCGAGGAGAACCTGTGGGCACAGTGATCATGCACAGCGCGGTGTCGGTGGACGGTTTCATCGCGGACGAGAACGACGACGTCGGGCCGCTCCACGACTGGTACTTCAGCGGGGACACCCCGATCACCGAAGACGGCGACCAGCGATACGACCATTCCGGAGCCGGCAGCGGCTTCAAGGTCTCACGTGCATCGGCGGAGTACGTCCGGCCGATGTGGGAGGCGATCGGCGCGATCGTTATGGGCCGCACCCTGTTCGACCTGGTGAACGGCTGGGAAGGCCAGCCGCCCTCGGGTGACCACGTGATCGTGGTGTCCCACCGGCCCAAGCCCGAGGGCTGGCACCCCGAGGCGTCGTACCATTTCGTCGATGGCGTGACGGCTGCGATCGACAAGGCCCAGGAGCTCGCCGGGGAGAGAACCGTCGCGGTGAACGCCGGCGAAGTGGGCGGCCAGATCCTCGCGGCCGGTCTCGTGGACGAGGTGGCGATGGACGTGGTGCCGGTGGTGTTCGGGTCGGGCAGACGCTACTTCGGCAGCATCGCTGGGCAGCACCTGCTGGAGGATCCCCACCTGATCATCCAGGGCGACCGAGTGCTGCACCTGAAGTTCAAGGTACGCCGCTGAGGGCCTGTATCAGCGATCGCCGCCCTGGCCGCCTGGGTGCCGGCAGCGGCGGCGACCAGCCCGCCCACTGCGCATCGGTCAGGTCGGACAGTCACCGCCGAGGGGGCCACGAGGTCTCCGGTGTGGGGTTCGTCTTGGTCGATCGACCCTCTGCCGGAGACCTCCTTCGCCGCCGATCTCCTACGTCCCGTGTCCTCAGCCGGCGAGGGCGCGGTTGACGGCGGCGAGCACCGCCCGGGCGGACGCCGTCACGGCGTCGGCGTCCTCGCCCGCTCCCCAGACGGGCGTGTCACCGACACGGCACCGGGCGTAGGCGACGGCGCCGCCCTCCACCGGATGCCCGCCCTGCCAGAGCACCTCCACCGCGATCCCGGACGCCTCGAGCGCGGCGGTGAGGGCCGCCGCCGGTTCGGCGCCGCTTCCCTCGCTTTCGCGCCCGTCCCGCCGGACCAGGCAGTGGAAGCCGTCGCCGCCGGCGGTGCACGACGACAGCGTGACCGGCCCGTCCTCTGCCATGTACGCGGCGCGGAACAACTGGAGCAGGTCCTTCGGCGTGGCCTCCCGCCCGCTGCGGTCCGTCGCGTCCTGCACGACGCGGGAGAACTCGGCGCGCAGCGCCTTCGGCAGGTCGAGCCCGTGGTGCGCCTGGAGGAGGTGGGCGATGCCGCCCTTGCCCGACTGGCTGTTGACCCGGATGACCGCCTCGTAGGTGCGCCCGACGTCGGCCGGGTCGATCGGCAGATAGGGCACCGACCAGGGCGCCTCCCCACCGCCACGCCCCGCTCGGCCGCCACCCGCTCGTGGTGGGCGAGCCCCTTGCTGATCGCGTCCTGGTGGGTCCCGGAGAAGGCCGTGTAGACCAGGTCTCCCCCGTACGGATGCCGTATGTGGACCGGCAGACGGTTGCACTCCTCGACGGTCCGCCGGATGACGTCGATGTCGGAAAAGTCGATCATCGGGTCGACGCCCTGCGCGTACAGGTTGAGCGCGAGGGTGACCAGGTCGACGTTCCCGGTGCGCTCGCCGTTGCCGAACAGGCAGCCCTCGACGCGCTGCGCCCCGGCCAGTACGGCGAGCTCCGCGCAGGCCACCCCCGTGCCCCTGTCGTTGTGCGGGTGGACCGAGAGGATGACCGCGTCACGCCGTTCGAGATGGCGGTGCATGTACTCGATCTGGTCGGCGTACAGGTTCGGCGTGGCGATCTCGACGGTGGCGGGCAGGTTGTGGATCACCGGCCGGTCGGGCGAGGCGTCCCACAACCGGGTGAGGCCGTTGCAGACTTCCAGGACGAAGTCGGGCTCGGTGCAGTTGAACACCTCCGGGGAGAACTCGAACCGCACCGCCGTCTCCGGCATGGCGTCGGCGAGTCGCGCGATGTGCTCGGCGGCCTCCCGGATGAGCGCGCGCAGACCGGCCCGGTCCTGTCCGAGCACGACGTCGCGCCAGACCGGCGCGGTCGCCGTGTACAGGTGCACCACCACCCGCGGCATGCCCTGGACGGAGGCGAAGGTCTGCTCGATGAGGTCGCGACGGGCCGCCGTGAACACCACGGGGGTCACGTCGTCCGCCACCGCGCCGCTCGCGGCCAGGTGACGGACGAAGTCGAAGTCGGTCCGGCTCGACGACGGGTAGCCGACCTCGATCTCCTTGAACCCCATCGCCACGAGGAGGTCGAACATGCGGCGCTTGCGCGGGGTGTCCATCGGCTCGGCCAGCGCCTGGTTGCCGTCGCGCAGGTCGACGGGCACCCACAGCGGCGCCCGCTCGATCCTGCGCCCCGGCCAGGTGCGCGGGATCTCGGGAATCTCGACCCGCTCGTGTGCGGGCCGGTAGCGGTGGTACGGCATCGCGCTGCCCCGCTGGGGATTCCAGGCGGGAGCATCGGCGGGCACCGGGCCCTCCGGCGTGCGAAGCGTGGGGAAGGGAGTGGAGACGGTGGTCACGGAGATGATCCTTCGGTCGGTCTTCGGGCGACCGGCGGCACGGCACCCCGCGGCGGGGCGCCGGTCATCGGATCAAACCCCGCCGCGGCGGCCGAGAAGCAGGCCGGAAAGACGGCCGAAGGACCAGTGCGGCGACATGCCGGTTAGACTAACCACAGGACAACTCCTCAGACAACCTGAGAGGTGAAGCTCGATGGCGCTCGGTGCGCTCCACCGCAGCCCCCTCGTCGACCAGGCCGTCGAGAGCCTGCGCGAGCAGATCGCCGAGGGCCGCTGGCCGGTCGGCACCCGGCTGCCCGGCGAGACGACCCTGGCCACGACCCTGGGCGTGGGCCGTTCCACCGTCCGCGAGGCCCTGCGGGCGCTGGCCGGAGCCGGGCTGGTCCAGGCGCGGCAGGGCGCCGGGGTCTTCGTCATCGCCACCAGACCCGCCGAGGACTGGACGGCCCGTCTGCGCCGGGCCGCCGTGACCGACGTCTACGAGGTGCGCATGCTGGTCGAGGTGCAGGCCGCCCGGCTGGCGGCGCTGCGCCGTACGCCGGACGACGTGACGGCGCTGCACGCGGCGCTGGAGGCCCGGCGGGCCGCCGCGCGGGAGAGCGACGCGGCCTTCGTCGACGCCGACATCGCCCTGCACGCGGCCGTCGTCGCCGCCGCGCACAACCCGGTGCTGACCGATCTGTTCGCCGAGTTCGTCCCCCGGCTGCGGGAGGGTCTGGTCGCCCTGGTGGACCTGCTCGACCTGCGGGCGGGCGACCCGAACCCGGGAGACGAGACCCACGCGGCGTTCGTCGGCGCCGTCGAGCGCGGTGACGCCGACGACGCGGGCCGCGTGCTGCAGGAGGAACTGGAGCAGACCCTCGACCGCCTCCGCCGGGCGGGCTGAGGACGGGGCTCAGGGCGCGATCAGGCTCGACGTCGGAGAAGAAGCCCGCGTCGAAAGTGATCTTGGCGAGGGCCTTCTGGCCGTCGGCATTGGGGTGGAAGTAGTCCCACCCGCTCACCTGCTTCAGCGTGAAGGGATAGGAGAAGACCGCACCCCCGTCGTAGCGGCAGGCCGGACCGTAGCTCTCACACGCCTGCCTGAGCTGCCCGTTGTAGTCCATCACCCGCTCGCGCACCCGGTCGCGCCTGGCCTCGTCCTTCTTCGCGGTGGACTTCGGGTTGGCCAGCATCGACTGGCAGATGTGACCGATCCCCCAGAAGACGCGCGCCCACCCGTTGTCCTTGCCGACCCGCCACAGGCGCTTGACGTCCGGGATGCTCGCGACGTAGATCCGCGCGCCGGTAGGCCGCAGCACGTCGAAGGCCTGGTCGATGTTGCGCCGGAACGCCCCCACGGGCGTCATCTCCTTCTCGGTGCCCACGCATGCGTCCTGTGCGCCGATCAGCACGGTGACGTAGCCGGCCCCGGCCTGGGCGGCCTGCCGTGCCTGCCCGGCCAGGTCGGCGCTGGTCGCCCCCGGGACGGCGAAGTTCAGGTTGTGCCCCTTGATCGCGCTCCCCATGGCGAGCAGGCGCAGATAGTGGCTGTTCACCGACGGCGAGTCGCCCGCGGACCACGAGCGGGACGTGCAGGCGACGTACCAGCCGCAGGCGTTGAACCCCGCGCTGATCGAGTCGCCCAGCGCCGCCATCACGGCGGGCGTCGTACGGGCGTGGGCGCCGGTCGGCACGAGCAGGACAGCCGTGGCCAGGACCGGCGTGATCTTCTTGATCATGGGCACCTCCGGGAGATCAAAGGTAGGGATCGCATGGAGGTGCGCTCTATCGCCACCAGGGAAGGCGAGCCTTCCATGACCAAGTTCCTATCGCGGCTTGACAGAGGGAGCCCGGGGCCGCAAGGGGGGGCTCTTGTCGAACATGTTCAGATCCTGCGTAGAGTGAGTCGGGTGAGTGTCGCTCTTATCCGGCCCCTCGTGGTTCGCACGGTCGCGGTGAGCGACCCTGACGACCTGCTGGCGCGTCTGCCCGACGCCGCGCCGTACGCCTGGATCAGACACGGTGAGGGACTCGTGGGCTGGGGGGAGGCGGCACGTGCCGCGGTGCCGCCCGGCCCCGGCCGGTTCGACTGGGCGCGCGGCTGGCTCTCCTCGCTGTTCGCCGGGGCGCTCATCGAGGACGAGGTGGGCGTGCCGGGCTCGGGACCGGTCGCCTTCGGCTCCTTCACCTTCGACGGCGACGCCCAGGGGACCGTGCTGGTCGTCCCCCGCGTGGTGCTCGCCCGGCGGGACGGCCGCGCCTGGCTCACCACGATCGGCGACGACGCCTTCGACCTGGTCACCCCGCCGAGAGAGCCCGGCCGCATCCGGTACGCGGACGGCTCCCTCACGGCGCCCGAGTGGGAGCACCGGGTCGCGCGTGCCGTACGGCGGATCAAGGACGGCGCGCTGGACAAGGTCGTGCTCGCCCGCGACCTGACGGCCGTCGCCGAGCGGGACATCGACCCCCGCGTGCTGCTGGCGCGGCTGGCCGAGCGCTACCCCGAGTGCTACACGTTCTCCGTGGACGGGCTGGTCGGCGCGACGCCGGAACTGCTGGTGCGGCACACCGGCCAGGCGGTGGAGTCGCTGGTCCTCGCGGGCACGACGGCGCGAGGCGGCGGCGCGGCCGACGACGCCGCCCGCGCCGCCGCGCTCTACGCCTCGAAGAAGGACCGCCACGAGCACGCCTGCGCGGTCGCCTCGGTCCGGGAGGCCCTCGCCCCCCTGTGCTCGAGCTGCACGTCCCCGACGAGCCCGAGCTTCTGGTGCTGCCCAACGTGCAGCATCTGGCCAGCCGGGTCACCGGGCGGCTGTCCGACGGCGCGTCGGTGCTCGACGTGGTGGCGGCCATGCACCCCACGGCCGCCGTCGGCGGGACGCCCACCGGCGCCGCGCTCGGCGTCATCCGCGAGCTGGAGGGCATGGACCGCGCGGGCTACGCCGGGCCGGTCGGCTGGATCGACTCGCGCGGCGACGGCGAGTGGGGCATCGCGCTGCGCTGCGCGTACGTCTCGGGCAGGCGCGCCCGGCTGTTCGCCGGCTGCGGCATCATGGCCGGGTCGGACCCCGCCGCCGAACTCGCCGAGGCGCAGGCCAAGCTCCGCGTGATGCGGTTCGCCCTGGAGGGGTGACCGCCTCTCCCCGTCTCGGGGCTTGAGCAGCAACCGAACGGCCCGGGCGCGCTGCGGTCTGGGCGCCGCGCAGGCGAGCGTTGGCGCGCTCCAGGGGCCGCGGGGTCGCGGCCGAGCAGATCCGGCAGGTACGCCGTGGCGGCCCTGTCGAATAACAGCCCGTCGAGAGCGAGCAGGAACGCGAGGGCCGCCACCAGCGGGATGCTCAGCACGTCGAGCGCCGCCGCCGCAGCAGCGGCAGCGTCAGGCGGCCGGGGCCGCGCGGCGGCGACCTCCGCACGGGTCAGCGCCCGGGTGCGGCCGGGGGGTTGGCGTATTCCGGCTGCCCCCCTTCCTGGGTTCCTCGACCCCGTACATGGTCAAGCAGTGGCGGCGCGAGCACCCGGGCAGCCGAATCCCGGGCACATTTTCGTTCGTCCTGGCCCTCCGGATCGAGCCGACCACCCGTCGCAGTGGCAACCCAGGTCCGCGTAGTGCGCGCAATCCGCAAGTTCGAACACGTGATCACCCCCCCACTGGCGCTGGCGGTCTCCGGCCCGGAGTTCCTGTATGCCCTTATGCGAGCCGAGGCGAAGCGACCCACGCTCAGAGATCTCGCTCCGGGGAGGTCTCCGGTAGACCTTCGAGTTCGCGCACCCGGTCAACCATGTCGGTGATCGCGTCCAGGCTCTTGGGGGACAGGCCGGAGGCGCGCAGGGCGATCCGCCGGACCGAGGCGTCACGCAGCGCGCTCAGGAGCTGGAGCTCGGCGTCGATGCGCTGCGTCGCCGCGTCGTCGAAGAAGTAGGCGGGTGGGACTCCGAAGAAGTCGGCCAGGGCTTCCAGATGGCGCTTGGTGGGGTTGTCGCGGATGCCCTTCCGTAGCTGCCAGACGTAGGTGGCCGAGATCGTCGGCCCGCCCTTTTGCCGGATGGTCTCGGCGACGTCTTCGAGGCTGTACTCGCCGCCGCCGCGCGGGCGGACTGTGGCGAAGAGATGGTTCAACTTGTCCGCCAGCGTCCGCTCGGCCCTCGGCTCGGTGTCAGCCATGGACGCTCCTCTCGGTGCTCACCCGGGGAATCCTCCCCAGCGTACCAGCCGACGTGAATGACTATCCGGCTGCCCAGTTCACAGCAGTTGACACCTCATTTACCTGGGTTTATATTCGTATCGTCTAGATGAACTGAGATTAAGGCGACGGGCACCGCACCCCAACTGTCCCCCGCCGCCGGAATCTCGCACGGCCAGATCACGTGAGTCCGCTTTTCGTTCCGATTTTCGCGCGCGCCCGAAATCGTTCCCGAAATACCGCGCACCTGCGAATTTGCGCTGCCAAATTCACCCCCCGAAAGGAATCTCCCATGAAAATGCGCACCGGTCTCGCCGCAGTCACCACGGCCGCAGCCGCACTGGGCACCGTTGTCGTGGCAGCCCCCGCCGCATCCGCCGACCCCTACGACCCCAACCTGTACGCGGTCGTGACCGACAATTTCCTCTTCAACATCTCGATCAGCTCGTTCCTGGACTACCGCAACTCCAAGGTGTACTCCCCCAGTCTCGACTGGAGCTCGGACGGCTGCTCCTCGCCGCTGCCCAACGGCAACAAGCCGGGCGGGTTCGATTTCCTGCCTTCCTGCCAACGCCACGATTTCGGCTACCGCAATTACAAAAAGCAGGGCAGGTTCACCGAGTACAACCGCGGGCAGATCGACAACAACTTCCGCTCGGACATGTACAACTACTGCAGCCGATTCTCCGGACTGAAGGCGGCGCTGGGCGTGGCGTGCCGCCGGTACGCCGACACCTACTACGCGGCCGTGCGCAACTTCAGCGCCTAGTACTCCAGTGACACTTCGCTTCGCGGTCCTGGTCGCATGAGAACGGCCATCACGTGATCATTCGGAGTTTGTGAAGACCTCTGAAGATCGCGTGATGGCCGTGGCCGACAGCGTAGACCCTGACCGCTGGGTCGTCACCCTCAATGAGCTGGTGACGCGGATCGCGCACCGGTTCAGCCGCATCGAGCCGCGCCGCGCGGCCAACGCGTACGTCCGGGGCCTGCTGTCGGACGTCGAGCGGAAGAACTGCTGGAACCTGGCCGAGCACGCCGGGCTGAGCGGCCCGCAGACCATGCAGCGCCTGCTGCGCACCGCGCGCTGGGACGCCGAGGCCGTACGCGATGACGTCCGCGGCTACGTGAGCGAACACCTCGGCGGCGATGGCGTGCCGATCGTCGACGAGACCGGCTTCCTCAAAAAGGGCCTGCGATCGGCTGACGTGCAACGCCAGTACAGCGGTACGGCCACCGGGGAACTGGCCTTCTACCGCTGCTACGCGCCCCGGCCGACACCACTGGCCGCCCTGGTGCGCATCGCCGGCATCCGCTGGACCGTTGAGGAGTCCTTCCAGGCCGCCAAAGGCCAGGTCTGGCTGGACCACTACCAGGTCCGCAGCCGGGACGGCTGGTATCGCCACATCACCCTGGCGATGCTCGCCCTGGCCTTCCTCGCGGTCCTGGCCGCATTCCAGCCCGACGGCGACGAAGCGCATCCCCCTTGACCATGCCCGAGATCCGCCGCTCACTGGCCGCCCTCACCCTCACCCGACACCGCAGGATCGAGGAGATCCCGCACTGGTCACACTGGCGACGTCGCCATCAAGCCACCGCCCGCCGATGCCACTACCAGCGCAGATCCCAACCATGATCTCAATGTGTCACTGGAGTACTAGTCCCGTACTAGTCCGGCCAGTCAGCACGGCTGGCGGCGGAAGGCTCGGGCGACATCCCCGAGGAAGGCGATGTCGCTGTCGAGATCGCCGCCACCTGGAACCAAGGGCGGCGCCCACGAACCCACCGGGTCGGCGCCGCCCGCCTTGGCCCGTAGCGCGGCGCTCAGCAGGGCCGCCTCGGCCAGCGCGTCCAGCTTGCGGCCGGACGCGCCGGTCGCGGCGGCCCGGCCGTACGCTGCTGCGGCCGCATCGACGTCGAGGTAGGGCAGCAGGGCCAGCCGGCCGTCACGGATCTCGACGACCCGCCGGTACAGGCGCAGCCCGAGGTCGCGCGGCCACAGCAGCTCGACCAGCCGGGACGCCGGCGGTGCCAGCGCGATCTGCGGCGCCGCCCGGTACAGCGCCAGCCACAGCGGCCCGAGCCCGTGGTAGACGCGATACTGCCGCAACCAGGCCACCATGTGGGGCATCCGCGGTCCCCACACCGGCATGGTGAAGCCCGCCACGATGAGGACGTGCGCGAGCGGCGGCAGGAACATCTCCACGAGCGCGCGCGGGCCGGGCCCCAGGTAGGGCAGGTCGAACCTGTGCTGCACGAAGAACAGCATCCGGTGCACGTGGTAGGCGAGCGCGTCCACCGTGCCGATGACCGCGAGGCGGACTCCCCAGCGCAGGGCCGGGCCGTTCGCCAGGTTCGAGTAGCGCCAGCCCAGCCGCACCCACCGGAAGCTGGCCGGGGCCAGGCAGGCCAGGTAGACCAACCAGTATTCGAGGACCCAGGGCGTGTCTGCGTAGCGGCTGGCGAAGCGTACGTCGTTGACCGGAGTGGGGGCGAGGACGAAGAAGACGGTCATCGCCGCCACCGCGCCGGCCAGCCACCCCACGGTGCGCACCGCCCGGGCCCGCGCCTGCGCCGGCGGGTAGGTCATATGGAACAGGAACGCCTGCAGCGCCCCGATCACCAGCAGCATGCTGGCGTGGCAGAGCAGCCGGGCGAGGTTGGGCACGCCGGTGAACCGCCCGATCCATTCGTAGGCCACCGGCGTGTTCACGGTCTGGGAGACGGCGAGCCCGCTCAGCGCGAGCAGAACCGCGATACGCATCGGATCGCGCGACAGCCGTCGCGTGGAGAAGATCCGCCACGCCAGGAAACCCCAGGTCAAGGTGGTGGGCCCGTACAGGCGCAGCCACGCACTCATGCGCTATCGCGCCGCCGGGCCTGAGGGCCCTCGGACCACTCCAGCGCGGCCTGCAGCCGGTCGGATATCGTCCCGCCCCGCCGCGGGGTCATCGGCTCGGCCCGGGCCCGCTGCCAGATGAGCGAGGCGAGCAGCTCCGCCTCCTGCTCCTCCACCGCCGAATAGCCCGCGCGCTCCAGGACCCTGCGCACCATCTCCGGATCCAGATCCGGCAGCAGCCACCGGGTGTCCTCGGCCGCCGAGTCCGGAGCCGGGTAGTGGTCGCACAGGATGTGGCACAGCTCGTGCAGGATGATGTGCTCCTGGTGCGGCGTCGTGGTCGCCTGCTCGTAGAAGATCAGGTCGGCCACCTCGGTCGCCACCCACAGCCCATACACGCCCGCTCCGCCGGTCAGCGGCCGCAGATGGATGGGCCGCCCGCGCTGCTCGGCCACCACCGCGCACAGTCGCCGCACGTCAAACGGCGAAGGCAACGGCAACTGCCGCGCCCTGGCCTCGCACGCCCGGCGTAATTCCCTGAGCCTGCTCGCCACGCGACTCACATCCTCGCGAGGACAGAGAAAACAGAATTGCGGCCCGGCTCGGCTCCGCTCACCCACGCCGTCGTGCAAGTCATTTGCCCTCCCGTATGAACTACGTGGCGCAAGCTCGCAAACTCGTAAATGATACCCAAAGGCAGATCCCACATCGGTATCGATCGCGGCTCCTGCATATAAAGCAGGAACACCACGACCGGACCGACGGAAGAACACCGCTCCAGATCGGCCTGCGACGGCGGCCCCGCGAACCGCCCGTACGCAGCCGCCTCATCATCAGTGAGAAACTCCACCGGCATACGCCGCAAAGCATGACTGGTCCACAAGTAGCCAACCCAGAGCGATCAAAGCGGTACAGACCATTACCGGTCGCCGTCCTCGCCCGCATCGGAACGGCCAGTGGCGTCAGCGCGAGCCCCGACGGCTCCTCAACGCAGCAACCGAACGGCCAGTGGCCCCGCCTCAGCGGGCGAGGTGGACGGTGCCGCCGAGCGCCGTCTGGGCCCGCCCTGCGGTGACCGCCGCGATCCACTCCTCGAAGACGGGCAGCCGGTCCTCGGCCACCGCCACCTCGAAGGCGACCCGCGCGCCGTAGTCCACACCGCGCAGCGCGTACGGCGAGGCGCGCAGGTCGCTTTCCAGCCTCCCGGCCTGCGCGTGGCCGACCGACACGGTCACGACCGCCGCGGGGACCATCTCGACCACCTCCGCCCGGTCGAGCGTCTCCCCCACCGCGCCGCCGTACGCCCGGGCGAGGCCGCCCGCCCCCAGCAGCACCCCGCCGAAGTAACGGGTGACGACGGCGGCCACGTCGGCGAAGCCGCGCCGGGTGAGCATCTCCAGCATCGGCGTGCCGGCCGTGCCGCCCGGCTCCCCGTCGTCGTCCGCCCTGCGTACGCCTTCGCCGACGACGTACGCCGAGCAGTTGTGGGTCGCGTCGGAGTAGAGCCGCCTGCGCTCGGCGACGAACCCGCGTGCGGCCTCCTCCGTGGCCGCAGGGGCGAGCGCGCAGATGAAGCGCGAACGGCGGATCTCGATTTCGTGCTCGACGATGTCCCTGATCGTCCGGTACGGCGCTGCCACGGGATCAGCTTATTCAGCGGCCCGCCTTTACAAAGTAATGTGAGGTCGTTGGACGGATGGACGAAGATTGGGCCGTTCTTTGGTAAGAGCGGATGAATTGCCCCGCTCCCTCCCTGCCGTACCGTCAGCGGGGTGTCAGTCGAACTCCCCTCCCACCTCCACCATCGCGCGGTCGTCGCGGACACCCACAACGACCTGCTGATGGCGGTCGCCGAACGCCCGCCGACCCGGTGGGCGGAGTTCTTCCGCGAACGGTGGCTGCCCCAGTTGCGGGACGGCGGAGTGGACCTCCAGGTGCTGCCGGTCTTCGTGGACGACCGCTACCGCCCGGAGGGCGCGCTGCGCCAGACCCTGCGCATGATCGAGTGCGCGCACACGCTGGCCGAGGGCAACGCGGACGCCGTACGGCTGTGCCTGGACGGCGCGCAGGTCGACCGGGCGCTCGACGACGGCGTCATCGCCCTGGTCCTGGCGATGGAGAGCATGCCCGGCCTGGACTCCTCCGTCGAACTGCTGCCCACCCTGCACCGGCTCGGCGTGCGGGTCGCCTCGATCGCCCACTGGGGGCGCACGCCGCTGGCGGACGGCAGCGGCGAGGACGCCACCGGCGGCCGGCTCACCCACGCCGGGGTGGCGGCCGTGGGCGAGATGGAGCGGCTCGGCATGATCTTCGACGTCTCCCACCTGGGCGCGCGCGGGGTCGAGCACGTGCTGGAGCTGGCCTCCCGCCCGGTGATGGCGACCCATTCGGCCGCCCGTGCCCTGCGCGACCACCACCGCAACCTCACCGACGACCAGATCCGCGCCGTCGCCGCGACCGGCGGGGTCGTCTGCGTCAACTTCTTCCCCGTCTTCCTCGCCGAGGATCCGGCCGGCTACACGGTGGACCGGCTGGTGGACCACATCGAGCACGTCGCGGAGGTCGCCGGGATCGACCACGTGGGACTGGGGCCGGACTTCGTCCGCGAGGTGCTGCACGACGTCACTCCCCCGTGCTGTGAGGACTTCGGCTTCGACGGGATCGACCCCGGCGCCGCCCTGCCCGGCCTGGACGGGCCACGCGGGCTGCCCCTGGTCACCGAGGCCCTGCTGCGGCGGGGTCTGCCCGGCGACGACATCCTGAAGATCCTCGGCGGCAACGTGCGGCGGCTGTTCCGCGCCGAGCTGGGCAGGCCGCGGTGAACGCGACTGGCATGCTCGCGGACCTGGAGGAGCTCGTCCGCTGCGAGTCGTTCTCGGCCGACCACGAGGCGGTGGCCCGCAGCGCGGCCGTGGTCGCCGCCCAGGGACGCCGCCTGCTCGGCGCGCCTCCCGAGACGATCGTGGTCGACGGCGTGACGCACCTGCGGTGGAGCTTCGGCGAGCCGCGCGTGCTGCTGCTCGGTCACCACGACACGGTCTGGCCGATCGGCTCCCTGCGTACGCGGCCCTGGTCGGTCAGCGGCGGGATCGCCCGGGGGCCCGGGGTGTTCGACATGAAGGCCGGACTGGTGCAGATGTTCCACGCGCTGGCCGCGCTGCCCTCCCCGGACGGCGTGTGCGTGCTGGTCACCGGCGACGAGGAGGTCGGCTCGCCGTCCTCCCGCGCCCTGGTCGAGGAGACGGCGCGCGGCTGCGCCGCCGCCTTCGTGCTGGAGGCGAGCGCCGAGGGCGGCGCGCTGAAGACCGCGCGCAAGGGCATCTCGGCGTACGAGGTCGTGGTGCACGGCCGGGCCGCCCACGCGGGCCTCGACCCCGGCAGGGGGGCCAACGCCGGAGTCGAGCTCGCCCACCAGATCCTCGCCGTCGCCGCGATGGCGGCCACCGACGGCACGGACGGCACGACGGTCACGCCCACGCTGCTGTCCGGCGGCACCACCATGAACACCGTGCCCGCGCTGGCCCGCCTGGCCGTCGACGTCCGCGTGCCGACCGTCGCGGCCCAGCTCCGGGTGGACGCGCTGATGCGGGCGCTGTCACCCCGGACTCCCGGAACCCGCCTGGAGGTTCTCGGCGGCCCGAACCGCCCGCCGCTCGAACCGGCCTCGTCGGCGGGCCTGTTCGCCCTCGCCCAGCGGGTCGCCGCCGAACTCGGGCTCCCTCCCCTGGCGGGCGCCGCCGTCGGCGGCGCGTCGGACGGCAACCTCACCGCCGGGGTGGGCTGCCCCACCCTAGACGGGCTCGGCGCGGTCGGCGGCGGCGCGCACGCCGACGACGAGCACGTGGTCGTGGCCGAGATGCCGGGCCGCGCGGCGCTGCTGGCGGGCCTGGTCGAGGCGGTGCGTCGATGAGCGGTCTCGGCGACCTGCGGCTGCGTGAACTCCACACCATCGAGGAGTTCGAGGACGTCTGGCGCCTGTTCGGCGGCATCTGGCGGCCGGACCCCGGAGGCGAGCCGGTCACGGTGGAGATGATGCGGGCGCTCTCGCACGCCGGCAACTACGTCGCCGGGGCCTTCCGGCGCGACCGGCTGGTCGGCGCGTCGGTCGGGTTCGTCGCGGCCCCGCCACGGCGGGCGCTGCACTCCCACGTCACCGGGACTCTCGCCGGGCAGGGCGTCGGCTTCGCGCTGAAGCTGCACCAGCGGGAGTGGGCACTCGACCGGGGCCTGGAGACGATCACCTGGACGTACGATCCGCTGGTGCGCCGCAACGCCCACTTCAACCTCGCCAAGCTCGGCGCGCGGCCCGAGGAGTACCTGCCGGCCTTCTACGGCACCATGGGCGACGCGATCAACGCCGGGGACGAGTCCGACCGGGTGCTCGCCGTCTGGCCCCTGACCTCGCCGCACGTCCTCGCCGCCGTACGGGGTGAGCCGTCCCCGGTGGAGGTCCCGCCGGACGCGGCCACCGGGCTGGACGACGACGACGGCCGGCCCGTACGGCGCCGCACCGACGCCGAGACCGTGCTGGTGGCCGTGCCCGGGGACATCGAGACCCTGCGCGTGACGGATCCGGCCGCGGCCAGGGCCTGGCGGCTGGCCCTGCGCGAGGTGCTCGGCGACCTGCTTCGCGAGGGCGCGCGGGTCACCGGATTCCACGACAAGTCCTGCTACGTCGTCCGCCGGGGCGCCCGCGACGAAGGGAGAGGCGGCGACGGCCGCGCACTGTCATGAAAACCACGGGCATGAAAACCACGGGCATGAAAACCACGGGCATGAAAATCACCGGTATCGAGCTGCGGCGGATCGCGATGCCGCTGGTCGCGCCGTTCCGCACGTCCTTCGGCACCGAGACGCGGCGTGACGTGCTGCTGCTGCGCGTCGTCACGCCCGACGCCGAGGGCTGGGGCGAGTGCGTGGCGATGTCCCAGCCGCTCTACTCCTCCGAGTACGCCGAAGGCGCGGCCGACGTGCTGCGCCGGTTCCTGATCCCCGCGCTGCCCGCGCGGCCCGGGCCGTACGCCGTGAACGAGGCGCTGCGCCCGGTCAAGGGGCACCGCATGGCCAAGGCGGCGCTGGAGACGGCCGTGCTGGACGCCCACCTGCGTGCCGCCGGGCAGTCGTTCGCCGACTTCCTCGGCGCCACGAGGAGCCGGGTGGCCGCCGGGGTCTCGGTCGGCATCATGAACTCCGTCCCCGAACTGCTCGACGCCGTCGCCGGCTACCTGGACGAGGGCTACGTCCGGATCAAGCTCAAGATCCAGCCCGGCTGGGACCTGGAGCCCGTACGGGCCGTGCGCGAGCGCTTCGGGCCCGAGCTGCCGCTGCAGGTCGACGCGAACGCCGCCTACACCCTTGCCGACGCTCCGCACCTGGCGCGGCTGGACGAGTTCGGCCTGCTGCTCATCGAGCAGCCGCTGGCCGACGACGACATGGTCCAGCACGCCCGGCTGGCCGCCTCGATCAGCACCCCCGTGTGCCTGGACGAGTCGATCGAGTCCGCCGAGCACGCGGCGGCGGCCATCTCCCTCGGCGCCTGCTCGGTCGTCAACATCAAGCCCGGCCGGTCGGCGGTTACCTGGAGGCCCGGCGCATCCACGACCTGTGCCGCGCCCACGGCGTCACGGTGTGGTGCGGCGGCATGCTGGAGACCGGGATCGGCCGGGCGGCCAACGTCGCGCTGGCCGCGCTGCCCGGCTTCACCCTGCCCGGTGACACCTCCGGCTCCCGCCGCTACTACAGCACCGACATCACCCCGCCCTTCGAGCTCGAGGACGGGCATCTGACCGTGCCCACCGGCCCGGGCATCGGGGTCGAGCCGATCCCGTCACTGCTGGACGAGGTCACCGTCGCCACCGAGTGGATCCCACTCTGACGCCTGATCGGCACAGGCGCCCGCGGCTCACCCGGCGGCCACGTCCTCGGGGCTGGCCGCGGGCGGGAATCCCGTGCTGGCCCCCCACATCTCGGCGAACCGGCCGTCGTCGATGCGGAAGATCTCGAACAGCATGGGCCGCACGTCGCCGTCCGGGCCCGTGATCCCCTCGACGGTCGAGCGTACGGCGGCCTTGTCGCCGTCGACCAGGATGTCCTGCGCGACGACACGTATGTCGGGGAACCGGGCGACGAGCGCGCGCCAGGCGGCTTTGCCCGCCTCGAACCCCGGGACGCCGAGCGGATGGCTGAAGAAGTCCGGGGTGTGCAGGTCGGCGGCCTGGTCGAATCGCCGGCTGTTGAAGCACTCCTGCATCCGCCGCACCAGCTCCACTGTGGCGGCCGCATCCTCGCGTGTGGTCATCGGCGTGGTCTCCTCGTGGCCGGCGGTTCTGGTCATGACGAGCGGCGCGGGCTCCAACCGGTGCGCCGCCCCGGTTATGGCCATACTATTCGGTGCGCCGCCCCGGTTATGCTGATATCGACATGTCCAGCCAGCCACCTCGATCAGTCGCGGCGAACCCGACGGCACCGCACGGGAGCGACCGGGAGCTGCGGGCCGACGCCCGCCGCAATCGCGAGCGCGTCCTGCGGACCGCGCAACAACTGTTCGCGACGGAGGGTCTCGGCGTCTCGCTCGATGAGATCGCCCGCCGTGCGGGCGTCGGCCCCGGCACCGTCCACCGGCACTTCCCGACGAAGGAAGCGCTGTATCTCGCCGTCGCGACCGACCAGCTCAGGCACCTGGTGGCGGAAGCGGAGGCACTGGCCGCGACCGGCGATCCCGCGGCCCTGTTCACGCTGCTGTCCGCGATGATGGCCAGCGGCGCGGAGAACGTGGCGGTGAAGAGCGCCCTGGTGGCCGCCGAGTTCGACCTGCGCACCGCCGCCCCGGATGTGGCGGCGGATCTCACGCGCCATGTCGCGGACCTGCTGGAGCGCGCGCACGCGGCCGGCGCCGTGCGCCCCGACCTCACCGTCGACGAGGTGATGGCACTGGTCGCCGGCGCCTTCGCCGCGATCCGCCACGCCGGCGCGGAGACCAGCCGCGAGCGCTCCGGGCACATCGCCCAGCTCATCCTCGACGGGCTACATCCCCGGTCCCGCTGAACAAGGCGCGCGCCCGGCTCAGTGCCAGTCGCTGATCTGCACGTCCCGGGGCGCCGGCGCGCCCTCGCCGGTCTCCACCAGGGACTTCAGGCTCATCAGGAACGTGGCCCACTTGGTGCTGCAGTGGTGCATGAACTCCACGGGCTCCTTCCAGCCCCGGTGCTCGAACAGCACGATCGTGTAGTCGCCGTCCTGGCGCAGATTCCAGTCGATCGTCGTCCCGATCCATTCCTCGGGGCCGTCGACCACCCGCCAGGCCACCCGCTCCGACGGCCGCAGCTCGACGACCTCCATGTCGAAGCCGCCGACCGGGAACCGGAACTCGAGCACGCCGCCGGCGTCGCCGCTCCCCTTCGTGTCGTCGGTCCACCAGCCGGCCAGGCCCTCGACTGTCGTCAGCGCGTCGTACACCTTCTGCGGCGTCGTGGTCTTGACGCCGATCCTGTGCAGGATGTCCACCATGTTCGGCTCTCCTTGAGCTCGTCAGTCCTGTTGGGTGCGCTGGATCGCCTCGGCGATCCGCTTGATCCGCTGCAGCCGGGCGTCCCACGCCGCCCCGACCGAGGACAGCTGGGCCACCGCGCGGGCGAGCTGGACGTCGTCCACCCGATAGCGCTTCTCCCGGCCCGCCGGCGTCCCCCTGACCAGGCCGACCCGGTCGAGGACGCCGAGGTGCTTGGCCACCGCCTGCCGGGTGACCGGGAGCCGCTGGGCCAGCGAGGTCGCGGTGCCCTCGCCCTCGACGAGCAGCAGGTCGAGCATTCGGCGCCGGGTGGGGTCTCCGATCGCCGACCAAAGGTCGTCGTCGACGTCCTCGGCCGCCGCGGCGCTCACGGCCGCACCCGCAGCGTCGCGACGTACGGCGCCAGCCGCGGCAGGTAGAAGTCCCAGCCGGTGACGTGCTCGCGGTACTGCTGTTCGAGGACCGCCGCCTCCCAGCCCATCTCGCGGAAGCCGGACTCGGTCATCTTGAGCAGCGTCCCACCGCCCGAGGGGGTCAGGTCGAAGGTGACCAGCAGCGAGGTGCCCTCGGCCGCGATCTCGCCGGCCGGGTGGGTCCAGCGGAACGAGAACGTCCGCGGCGGTCGCACGTCCACGACGGTGAACGACACCACCGCCCCGCCGGCGTCGCGGTCACCGAAGACGATCTCCCCTGCCGCTCCGGGCGCCGGCTCGTACCTGGCGTCGTCCGGCCACCACTCCTTGAGGTGGTCGGGGCTGCTCACCACCTCGAAGACGATCTCCGGTGACGCCTCGATGTAGATCTCGCGCTCGATGGTGCCGAACTCCACGTCAGCCTCCTGCAACGTTTGGTTGCACATCAGGCTATCGGGAGGCCGGCATTCGCGCAACCATAAGTTGCACGTCGATGCGCTCCGGTCACCCCAGCTCGGCAACCTGCTTGAGGAACTTGAGGAAGACGACGCCGTCGATCATGCCGAGCTGGGCCGGGTCCAGCGGGAAGTAGGCGAAATCGCGGGAGATGCGCGGGTCCGGCTTCGTGATGGCCTCGGCCAGGCGGCGGGCGTCGACGAGAGATCGGTCCCACGGAAGCGTGGACAGGATGCCCTCGACGGTGTTCGGGGGTGGGGCGTCGTCGGCGACCGTGCCGAAGGCCGAGGCCAGGAAGGCGTACCGGTCGCCCAGATGCGTCGCGGTGATCGCTCCGGCGCTCCACCACTCCAGCACCTGGTCGCCGAACGGCATCAGGCTCTTGTTCCGCTGCAGGTGGAGATTGCTGGCGAAGACCAGGGCCGGGCCGTGCTCGGCGACGGCACGCAGGTTGGCGGCCATCATCGCGTCCCGCAGGGCCGACAGCCGGGTCCACCGTGCCGGGGACGCGTCGGCCATCCAGTAGTGGTAGCGGAGCAGGCCGGTGGCGGTGCGCCCGTACAGTGCCGCCCGCTCCCTGTCCTCCGCGCTCAGCTGCGGCGCTGCGCGCCGAGCAGCGCCACCAGGTCGTCGGCGATCAGTCGCAGCCGCTGAGCGTCGGCGGACCGGCCGATCGATTGGGACGGATCCATGGCCGCGGCCTCGTTCGACCACCGGTCGTCCGGGCCCAGCAGCGTGTCGAGGGTTTCCCCGGTTACCACACTGGGGAGGAGCGGGCCGTCGAGGAGGGCGTAGAGGGGCGGTGAGCGCCTGGCGCGGGCTCGCCGCCCAATACTCCAGAGGGCCGTCGAATCCGAAGAACCGGAGCTTTTCGTCATGCTCCTCGTTGTACGCCCGCATCCAGCGCACGAGCTCGCGGTTGGCCGGTGAGGCGCCGAAACCGTGGCTGAAGCCGCGTTCCATGACGTCGTCGAGCGTGCCCGTGCCCGTCGCGATGTAGTCGTCTACCACGAGGCCCATGAGACAGTCGCTCTCGATGGCGAACGACCGGTAGCCCTCGTGTTCGACCAGATGCCGGAAGATCTCGTTGCGCAACTCGCCGAGTTCCCCCACGAAGTGTCTGGCCTCGCCCAGGCCCAGCAGCAGGGGCTCGGCGGGAAGCGACCGGAGGAACGCCGAGATGCCCGCGCCATCGAGCTGCCGGGCCATGTCCTTGATGTCCATGCCTTCAACGGTATCGCTGAACCTTCCTTGTAAACTTTTCCCCGAAAACCCCCATTCCACCGCGATGGACCTTCAATCGGTGATGCATCCATGAGGCCAGTGGACCTGGCGCGCGAGCACGGCCTGTCCACCCAGGCGATCAGGAACTACGAGGACGCCGGCATCCTGCCCGCCGCCGAACGCACCGTCCACGGCTACCGCACCTACACGCCGCTGCACGCGCAAGCCCTGCGCGCGTTCCTCGCCCTCGTGACCGGGCACGGTCACCGGACAGCCACGTCGATCATGCAGGCGGTCAACCGGGGCGCCACCGAGGACGCGCTGCGGCTCATCGACGAGAGCCACGGCCAGCTCCTCGACGACCGCCGCACCCTCCAGGCCGTCGAAGCCGCGCTCCGCGATCTGGCGCCCGTGCCCGAGGAGCGCGGCGACTCGTTCATCGGACCCCTGGCCAGGAGGCTCGGCCTCCGCCCTGCCACCCTGCGCAAATGGGAGAACGCCGGGCTGGTCCGCCCGCGCCGCGATCCGCAGACCGGCTACCGGATCTACAGCGCGGCCGACGTACGCGACGCCCGGCTGGCCCACCAGCTCAGGCGGGGCGGCTACCTGCTGGAGCAGATCGCTCCGCTGATCGCTCAGGTCCGCTCCGCCGGAGGCGTCGCCCCGCTGGAGTCGGCCCTGCGCGACTGGCAGGCCCGCCTGTCCGCCCGGGGCCGCGCCATGCTCGAGGGCGCCGCCGGCCTCGACGCGTACCTCCGCGCCCGCGAACCCTGAGGCCGCGTCACGTCCACCGCAGGAAACGGCATGGCCCCGGAACGGCGCGCGGCGCGTTATCGGCCGAAGATCCGCATCTGGAGCATGACGCCGAGCCGCGCGTCGGGGTCGGCCAGGTCCAGCCCGCCGATCTCCGTCAGCCGCTTGAGGCGGTAGCGGAAGGTGTTGGGGTGCACGTGGACCCGCGCGGCGGCGGCGTTGACGTCGCCGAAGGCGTCCAGGTAGGCCCGCAGGGTGGCGACCAGCTCGCTGCCGTGCTCGGCGTCGTACGCGAGCAGCCGCTCGTACGGCCCTGTGGGCGCCTGCTTGTCCGCCCTGACCAGATCGGACAGCTGGAGCAGCAACGCCTCGAAGTGCACGCTCGTATACCCGGCCACCTGGCCGGAGGCGCCCCTGGCGCGCAGCACCCGCAGCGCGCGGTCGGCGTCGGCCCGCGAGCGCGCCACCTCGGTGAGGTCGGCCGCCAGGCGCCCCACGCCGATGTTGGCCGCGTGCCGGGGGCCGACCCTGGTCAGGAAACTCTCCGCCACGCTCACGGCCCGCGTCTCCTCCTGCCCGCCGGCCTGCAGAGGCAGCACGGCGTAGGCGACGGAACCGACCAGCGCGGCGGCGGCCTTCGGGTGGATGGCCCCGACGTGCAGGGCGAGGGCGTCGCAGAACCGCTGCCGGTCGCCCTCCAGCCGGGCGGCGTCGTCGTACGTCTCCTCGGTGAGCTGGGCCGCGAGCACGCACAGGTGCTCGCTCGCGACGCCCAGCCGGCCCGCCGCCTCCGCCGCCGTCGCGGCCGCCGGCGAGCACGGTCGACAGCAGGTCGGCGCGCAGCCGCCTGCTGGTGTCGCCCCGGCGCGCTGCCGCAGGAGCTGCAACGCGACGATCTTGGCGGCGTCGGCGAGCGCGCGCCGCCGCTGCTCGCTCAGCGGCTCGCGCACCGCGGCCCAGATGGAGCCGAGGATCTCGTCCCCCGAGCGGACGGCCACCGCCGCGCGGTTGATCCCCTCGTCGTCGAGTTCGATGTAGATCGGCTCGCGGCTCTGGTAGAGCCGGCGGAAGACGCCTCCTTCCTCCAGCATCCGCCGATACCGCTCCGGCACCTGGCGGCCGAGCACGGTCGCCACCCGCCCGGCGTCGGCCTCCTCCTGCCGCTCGGAGTACGCCAGCACCCGCGAGGAGCGGTCCTCGATGGTCACCGGCGCGTCCAGCAGCGCGCACACGGCGTTGGCCAGCGAGAACAGGCCGTCCGGCGGGGGCTGTCCGGGCTCGGCGAGATCGCCTTCGCCCCGGAGCTCGGCCAGCAGGGAGCGCAGCAGCGCCGCCACCTGGGCCCAGGAGGCGGCGCGGGTGAGGCCGAGCACCGCGACGCCGGTCTCCAGGACCTTCGCGCGGAGCGGCTCGTCCACCTCCACCGGCTGCTTGACGACGACGCCTGCCGCCGGACCGGCCGCGTCCAGCAGGGCCCGGACCCGCTCGCCGAGTCCACCCCGACGGCGAGCACGAGAGCCCCCTCCTGAAGCAGCGGCTCGTCCAGGGGGTCGTAGATGTGCACCCCGGTGACCTCGGCGTCGAGGTCACCGGGTGAGGCGGCCACGTCGAGTACGGTGCTGCCGAGGTCCTCCAGGACCCGGCGCAGGCTGGCGCGCGGCCGTGCGGTCATCCCCCCCGCCTCAGCCGATCCTGGGCGTGGCCCGCGCGCCGAGGTGGACGTACGGCGTGCCGTCGGCGAGCCGGAAGAACACCGCCGACCACCAGTCGGGCTGCCCCTGCGGGCGGCCGACGAAGGTGACGTCGTCCACCGGAACGAGGTCGACGTCCATGGGCGGCTGCGCCCCGGCGAGGGCCCCGGTGGCCTCCATGTGCGTCGCGAGCACCCCGTCGCGCACGGTCATCGTGATGCGCATGCCGGCCCGCTCGTAGACCCCGGCGTACCGCTCCACGTCGGTCTCGTACGGCTCGGCCGGCGGGCCGAGCACGGGCGGGACGGCCAGGCCGAGCAGGTCGGCGAACAGCTCGGTGGCCACCGCGTGCTGGAAGGCGGAGGTCTGGCCGCCGTTGGCCAGCACGCACACGGCCGTGCCCGCGTCGGGGACCGCCCAGAGCATGGCCGCCTGGCCGATCGTGTTGCCGCCGTGGGAGATCACCCGGTGGCCGTCCCACTCGTCCAGGATCCAGCCGATCCCCCACTGCCTGCCCAGTGTGTGCGGGTTGGGGACGTCCACCTGCGGCTCCCACATCGCCCGCGGGTCGGCCAGCAGGCCGCCGTCGAGGTGGGCTCGGGCGAAGGCCACGACGTCGGCGGCGCGGGCGCAGATCAGCCCGGCGGGCCCGGCCGAGCGCATCAGGCCCCACATCGGCGCGGGCGCGCCGCCCATGTGGCCCATGGCCGCGCGGAAGCGCAGGACGTCCTCCGGCAGGGTCCAGGTGTGGGTCAGGCCCAGCGGCTCGACGACCTGCTCGCGCAGCGCGGCGTCCCACACCTGACCGGTCAGGCGCTCGACCACCCGCCCCGCCACCGAGAAGCCGGAGTTGCAGTACGACTGGGTGGCGCCGAGCGGGTGGTTCTGGGCGAGGTCCGCGCACGCCTCGACGTACTTCTCCAGGCAGTCGTCGCCCCGGCCGGTGTCGAGGAACAGGTCGCCGTCGATGCCCGAGGTGTGCGATAGCAGGTGCCGGAGGGTGACCGTCTTGGTCACCTCCGGGTCGGCCACCTTGAACTCCGGCAGGATCTCCCGCACCGGGGTGTCGAGGGTGACCCGTCCCTGCTCGACGAGCAGCATGATCTGCGTCGAGGTCCACAGCTTGGTGATCGAGCCGATCTGGAAGAGCGAGTCGGGGGTCGCCTCGACGCCGGTGGCGACGTTGAGCACCCCGGCGGCGAACTCGTGGACCTCTCCCTCGTGCAGGTAGGCCAGGGTCGCTCCGGGGACCTCATACTCGGCGATCAGCTCACCGAGCCGGGTCTGCCATCGTCCTGCCACGTCAGCCATCGGAGGGGTCCTTTCGTCGCCTGGCCGTTGCCCGAACGCTAGGCGTCCTTTCCCGCCGCTGCTTCGTTCACCTCAACGAACCGGCGCGGCGCTCGTAGTGGGATTCTCCAACACGCCGCGCCGTACCTCGAACAGGAAACAGCCGAACTCCACGGCCCGCACATGGACCACCGCCGTCTCCGGATCCTCCAGCAGGGTGTCCAGCAGGATCGACGCCGCGACGGGGTCGGCCGACTGGTGCGCCTCCACGAGGTGCCCGTTCAGGATGGAGCCGTCGGCGCGGTAGGTGCGGAAGACCCGCCGCGGACCGCCCATGGCCGCCGGATAGCCGGGCTCCGGTCCCTCGCACGGCTCCTCGTGGACGAACACCGGCCCGACCTCCTCGTACGCTCCGGGGTCGGCGCCGGTCTCCAGCGCCCAGCGGCGCAGCGGCGCGTAGGCCGCGAGCAGGACCGCCTCCCCGGGCCGGGAACGGCGCAGGCAGCAGCGCAGCGGGTTGCCGCCCTCCTCCTCGACGATCCGGCGCGGCCGGCGCCCGGCGTCGTCGGTCTTCCTGAGCTGGTCAAGCACGTCGGGCTCGATGGCCCTGATCTCGAACGCCATGCCCTCATCGTGGCCTTCCGGCCATCCGTGAGGCTGGCGGAAAACGGACGGCGCGTTACGAGGCGCTGACGGTCTCCGGCACGCTTTCCTCCTCGCCCACCGCCTTGGCGGCCTTGCGCTTGAGCCACACCGTGGTGCCCAGGCCGACCAGGACGGCGATCACCAGCCCCACCCACGAGAAGCCCTTGAGCCACTTGTCGGCCACCACGCCCAGGTAGTAGATCGCGGCCGTGGTCCCGCCGGCCCAGGCGACGCCGCCCAGGACGTTGGCGACGAGGAAGCGCCAGTAGGGCATGTGCAGGGCCCCGGCCAGCGGCCCCGCGAGGATCCGCAGCAGGGCGATGAAGCGGCCGAAGAACACCGCCCACATCCCGTGGCGGTTGAACATGTGCTCCGCCTTGGCGATGTGCGCGGGGCCGAAGTGCTTGGGGAAGCGCCGTCCCAGCCGGTCGAACAGCGCCCGTCCGCCCTTGCGGCCGATCAGGTAGCCGATGGAGTCCCCCACGATCGCGCCGCCGCTCGCACAGAGCCCGAGGACCACGGGGTCCACGACCCCTCTGGACGACAGCAGCGCGGCGCTCACCAGCACGATCTCACCCGGGAGCGGGATGCCCAGGCTCTCCAGCCCGATGACGGCGCCCACGAGCACGTAGACCCATACGGACGGGATGGTCTGCAGCCACTCGTCGACGTGCATCTCACTCCCTCAACGCGGTAACAGCACCCATTCTGCCGTCGCCCCGGGGGTGCGGCATCCGCCGAAAGGACCAAGGCCGGTAACCCGTTAGGAGGACGGGCCCGCCCCGCCTCCGACCGGAAGACGATCAGTCGCGCATCGCCGCGCGTACGGCGTCGCGCATCGCGACATGGACGGCCGCGTTGCCCACCCGGTCGGTGCGCGCCTCCACGATTCGCAGGCCGTCCCCCTTGATCGCCCTGGACAGCTCCTCGGGGTCCTCGACCAGCGCGTACGGCAGGCCGCTCGCGGCGGCCAGGTAGCCGAGATCCACCCCGTGGGGGGTGCCGAAGACCCGCTCGAACGGGTCCTCGAGCGCGGCCTGCGGCAGCAGCGAGAAGATCCCGCCGCCGTCGTTGTTCACCACCACCAGGCACAGGTCGGGCCGGGGCTCGCGCGGGCCCAGGATCAGGCCGTTCTGGTCGTGCAGCAGCGTGAGGTCGCCGATCAGCGCGTACGCCGGGCCGTTGTGGGCGAGCGCGGCCCCGACGGCGGTGGAGACCAGGCCGTCGATGCCCGACGCGCCCCGGTTGGCCATCAGCCGCAGCCCCCGCCGGGGGCGCATGGCCTGGTCGAGGTCGCGGATCGGCATGGAGGACCCGCAGAACAGCAGCGAGCCGTTGGGCAGCACCTCGGCGAGGTCCCTGGCCAGCCGCGGCTCGGTCAGCCCGGAGGAGTCGAGCACGGCGTCGATCGCCTCGCGGGCCACGTGGTCGGCGTGCCGCCAGGCACGCAGCCAGGCGTCCCCACCGGCCGCGATGGGGATCTCCACGGCCTGGGCCACCTGTGTCGCCGAGCGGGTCGGGTCGGGCCACCGGGTCAGGTCGGGGGCCACCACGATGTGCTCCTCGGCCCGGCGCAGCCACGACAGCAGCGGGCGCGACAGCCCGGGGCGGCCGAGGGTGACCACGGACGTCGGGCCGGTGGGCGTCGGCCCACTCCTGGTCGCCCAGCAGGAAGTGGTAGGTCGAGATCGCGTGGTCGCCGTACCGGCCGCCGCCGTTGGGCTCCGACAGCACGGGCCAGCCCGCCATGCCCGCCGCGGCGACGTATCGCCGCACGTTGGCGCGCCGTCGCCGACGATCAGCACCCCGCGCCGGGTCGGCGGGATGTGCAGGGCGGCGGAGGGCGGCGCGACCCGCGCCCGGAACCACGCGCCGGAGGCGTCGCCGTCCAGCGGCTCGCACCAGCTCGCGTCGCCGTCGGGGATCAGCGGCTCGCGGAAGGCCACGTTGAGGTGGACGGGCCCGGGGTCCGGCGGCCCGGCGGCGCGCTGGCAGGCCCGGCACACCAGCGACCGCCAGTAGGCCACCTGGCCCGGCCGCTCCTCCGGCACGCCGACCTCGGCGAACCAGCGCACGGCCGAGCCGTACAGCTTGACCTGGTCGATCGTCTGGTTGGCGCCGGTGCCGCGCAGCTCGGGCGGCCGGTCGGCGGTCAGCACGAGCAGCGGCACGCCCGACTCGGACGCCTCGATCACGGCGGGGTGGAAGTTGGCCGCCGCCGTGCCCGACGTGCAGATCAGGGCCACCGGGCGCTCGGACCGCTTGGCCAGGCCGAGCGCGACGTACGAGGCCGACCGCTCGTCGACGCGCACGTGCAGCCGCACCCGTGAGTCGGCGTGCGCGGCGAGCGCCAGCGGCGCCGACCGGGAGCCCGGCGCGAGCACCACGTCGGTGACCCCGCAACGCACCAGTTCGTCGATCAGGACGGTCGAGAGGGCGGTCGCCGGGTTCACCGCCGCGCCTCCAGAACGCCCAGATTTAGAACGCCCAGACCGGCCCGGTTCCTGTCCACCCGCCCGTCTCCTCCCGTTCCCGCAGCCGCAAGCGTACGGCAAAACGGAGAGGCCGCCGTCATCGCTCGCCCTTCTACGGGCGGCGGGGGAACTTCGAGAAGTCCGGCTTGCGCTTCTCCTTGAACGCGTCGCGGCCCTCCTGGGCCTCCTCGCTCATGTAGTAGATCAGCGTCGCGTCGCCGGCGAACTGCTGCATGCCGGCCGCGCCGTCGGTCACCGCGTTGAGCGCGCCCTTCAGCATGCGCAGCGCGAGGGGCGACTTCTCCAGCAGCTCGCGGGCCCACTGGACGGTCTCCTCCTCCAGGCGCTCCAGCGGCACCACCGCGTTGACCAGGCCCCACTGGAGCGCGGTCTGGGCGTCGTACTGGCGGCACAGGTACCAGATCTCGCGGGCCCGCTTGAGGCCCACCGTCTCGGCGAGCAGCCAGGAGCCGTACCCGCCGTCGAACGAGCCCACCTTCGGACCGGTCTGGCCGAACCTCGCGTTGTCGGCGGCGATCGTCAGGTCGCAGCAGACGTGCAGCACGTGGCCGCCGCCGATGGCGTAGCCCGCCACCATGGCGATGACCGGCTTGGGGCAGCGGCGGATCTGCACCTGCAGGTCCAGGACGTTGAGCCGGCCGATGCCGTGGGTCTTGTCGTCCACGTAGCCGTCGTCGCCGCGGATCTTCTGGTCGCCGCCCGAGCAGAACGCCTTGTCCCCGGCGCCGGTGAAGATGATCACACCGACCTCGGTGTCCTCCTGGGCGCGGTTGAAGGCCTCGCGGAGCTCGAACAAGGTCGTGGGCCGGAAGGCGTTGTGCCGCTCGGGGCGGTTAATCGTGATCTTCGCCATCCCCTCCGCGGTCTCGTAGATGATGTCCTCGTACTCGCCCGACCGCTTCCAGTCGACCCCGCTCGTCACACCCGCTCCTTCGTCGTCACCAACCAGGCGCCGTCAGCAACCAGGCGCCGTCTCCGACCAGGCGGTCGCCTCCGGCCACCGCGCCGGGACTAACCTTACGACCGTGCTCAGCAGTCCAGGACACCACCCGGGACGCCGCCCGGGACAGCGACCCGTGCACGCCCTCGTCCTGCCTCCGGGGCCCGCCCTGTCCGAGGCCGTACGGCAGGCCCTGACCGGCGACGGGCCCGCCGTGCTGCCGCTGTCGCCCGACCTGCCGCGGCCCGCGCTGGAGGCGACGCTCGCCGCGCTGCGCCCCACCCACGTCGTCACCGCCGACGGCGTCCGGCGCATGCCGGACGGAGAGCCGTCCGACGCGGCGCTGATCATCGCGACCTCCGGCTCCACCGGCACCCCGAAGGGGGTGGAGCTGACGGCCGAGGCGCTGCTCGCCTCGGCCCGCGCCTCGCTGGCCAGGCTCGGCGCCCGCGAAGGCGACCGCTGGCTGTGCTGCCTGCCGCCGTCGCACATCTCGGGCGCGCAGGTGCTCGTCAGGTCGCTGCTGTGCGGCACCGAGCCGATCGTCCACGCGCGCTTCTCACCCGCCGACGTCGCCGCGAGCGGGGCCGACCACGTCTCGCTGGTCCCCACCCAGCTGCGGCGGATGCTGGACGCGGGGGCCGGCGTCGCGGCCTTCGGCACGATCCTGCTCGGCGGGGCCGCCGCCCCCTCGGGCCTGCTGGCCGAGGCCCGCGCGGCGGGAGCCAGGGTCGTCACCACGTACGGCTCGAGCGAGACGAGCGGCGGGTGCGTGTACGACGGCGTGCCGCTCGACGGAGTCGAGGTCAAGATCGGCGGCGACGGACGGGTGCGGATCGCGGGCCCGGTGCTGTTCTCGGGTTACCGCCTGCGCGAGGAACGGCCCTTCGAGGGCGGCTGGTTCGTCACCTCCGACCTGGGCTCGATCGAGGACGGACGGCTCACCGTGCTGGGCCGGGCCGACGACGTGATCAACACCGGCGGCCGCAAGGTCGTGGCCGGAGCGGTCGCCGAGGTCCTGGCCGGGCACCCGGCCGTACGCGACGTCGTGGTGGTGGGCAGGCCCGACCCCGAGTGGGGCGAGATCGTGGTCGCCGTCGTGGTTCCCCGCGACGGTGGCGAGGTGACGCTCGGCGAGCTCAGGGACTTCGCCAAGGAGCGGCTGCCCGCCTACGCCGCGCCGCGCGCCGTCGAGCTGGTGTCCCAGATCCCGCTCCTGCCGAACGGCAAACCCGATATGGTCGAACTCAAGAACCGGAACCGCGGATGACCTTCGTGCGTCTGTAAGAGCAGGGGAAGGGGACGCCGCATGCAACCGATCCGCCTCACGCCGGCCCAGAAGACGATGGCCTCCGCCGTGCTCGTCGGCGTCGTCATCGTGGGCGGAGCGTCGATCACGGCCGCCGCCTTCGCCGGCCGCCTGGATGACGTCGCGAAGGTGGGCGACGCACCCGCCGCCAAGCTCGGCCCCGCGACGGGCGGCCACGGGCAATCGGTCGAGGTCTCCCCCGACGCTTCCGGCCGCGACCTCACCGGGGCGCGGTCCACTCCCGAGGCCGACGACTCCGGCGTGACGTCCAAGGTCCTCACGGACGACCCGGACGGGGTCGCCGAATACTGGACGCGCGAGCGCACCGAGGGCGCGGACCCCATGCCTGTGCCCGAGGTCAGCGTCATCATCCCCGAATGACCGGGCCGCTCCGCCGAATCCGGCAGACCTCCCCCGCGGGGTGAGGGAACAAACCAGGCGCGAGAGCGTTATTGATACTGGTGCGCTGAGCCGCCGGACGCCGCGCCCCGATCGCAAGCATCACAAACCTCGAACCAACCATGAACTCCGCAAGGAGGAGGTGTCCTCATGCCCCGGACCGCCGTGGCGGACTCGCCCGAGCGCGAGGCGACCCCGACGACGCTCGACCTGCTGCTGGAGCGAGGCCGTGCACAGGGTCGCCTTTCCCTGTCGGAGCTGCGCGAGGCCTTCGCGAAGGCCGGCGTCAGCCCCGTTGAGGGCCGCTCGATCCTGCGCGAGCTCACCGAGGCGGGCGTGAACCTGGCCGCTGACAACGGCACGGAGAACGAGCCGGGCGCGCAGACGACCGCCGAGACGGGGGCGCGGACCCCGGCCAAGGCGCCGGCCAGGAAGTCCCGCCGGGCCGCCCAGGCCGCGGCGCAGGCCGCCCAGAGCGCGCCGGCCTCCAGGAGCGCCGCGAAGAAGGCGGCCAAGGCCGCCGACGAGGAGCCGTACGAGGAGGAGCTGCAGGCCGACGAGGCCGAGGCGGAGGACGGCGAGACGCTCGACCTCGACGACACCTCCTCGGTCATGGGCGACTCGGTGCACACCTACCTGAAGTCCATCGGCCGCCGTACGCTGCTCACCGCCGCCCAGGAGGTGGAGCTGGCCAAGCGCATCGAGGCCGGTCTGTACGCCGAGTACAAGCTGGAGACCGCGCTCGAGAACGGCGAGCACCTGCCCCCGCACGTGCGCGAGGACCTGGAGTGGGTCATCGAGGACGGCAGGCGGGCCAAGGACCACATGCTGGAGGCCAACCTCCGCCTGGTCGTCTCGGTGGCCAAGAAGTATACCGACCGCGGCATGGCCCTGCTCGACGTCGTGCAGGAGGGCAACCTCGGCCTGATCCGCGCCGTCGAGAAGTTCGACTACACCAAGGGCTACAAGTTCTCGACGTACGCCATGTGGTGGATCCGGCAGGCCATCCAGCGCGGCTTCGCCGACTCTGCCCGGACGATCCGGCTGCCCGTCCACGTGCTGGAGATGCTGTCGAAGCTGTCGCGCGTCGAGCGTGACATGCACCAGCGGCTCGGCCGGGAGCCCACGCCGGAGGAGCTGGCCGTCGAGCTGGACAAGACCCCGGACCAGATCGAGGAGCTGCTGCGCACCAGCCGGCAGCCGATCAGCCTCGACTCGACCATCGGTGAGGACGGCGAGACCCGCATCGGCGACCTCATCGAGGACGTCGACTCCCCCGAGGCGTCCGAGGTCGTCGACCGGCAGCTGCTGGCCGAGCAGCTCAAGGGCGTGCTGAGCAACCTGTCCCCGCGCGAGGCCAAGATCATGAGCCTGCGCTTCGGCCTGGCCGACGGCAAGCCCCACACGCTGGACGAGATCGGCAAGCACCTGGGCCTGACCCGGGAGCGGATCCGCCAGCTGGAGAAGGAGTCGCTGTCCAAGCTGCGCCACCCGAGCAACACCCGCCCGCTGCTCGACTGGGCCAGCTGAGAACTGGGCCAGCTGATTCACATATCCGTGCGGCCCGCGCCCTCAGGGGGTGCGGCGTACGGCTTTTCAGCCGGCCTGGTGGTCGTCCCTTCTTCCGCCGCGGAGGCGGTGCAGGAACGCCCACAGCGCGGAGCGGGCGGGCCTGCGTGGCCTGCTCGCTCGTGCCTAGTGGTGCGCGGCGGCCAGGCCCTTGCGCACGTCGCGCGGGGTCAGGCGGGCGGGGTCGCCCGTCTTGGAGGCGCGCGGCACCCGGGGGATGCCGCTGAGGCGGTGCGCCTCGCGCAGCGTGCGCAGGCGGTTCACCTCGTCGGTCCACAGCGCGCCGTCGGGAGTGGCCTTCGCCTTGCGCCGGGCGATCCTGCTGTCGTAGGACTTCACGCCGAACGTGGCGCGCTGGCCCGCCTCCGCGGCGCGCAGCGCCTCGGTCAGGGCCGCGTCGAGGCCCAGGGCCGCCTCGCGGAGCTCGGGGAGCGGCGCGCCCGCCGCCTTCGCCTCCTGGAACCGCCGCTGCGCCACCCGGACCTTCTCCAGCACCTGGTCGAAGTTCTTCCGGATCTCCAGATCCGCGTGGTAGCGGACCTCCGCCTCCCGGCTCACCCGCGGACGGAAAAACGCCATCGTCAGCCCCTTCGGTATCGAACTCGCGTCGCAACCGGTAGCGTACGCGCTCCGCGCGGGGGCCCGCACCGCAGGGTGCGCCGCCCTTTACGAAGTAAGGCCCGATGTGGCAGCATGATCGCCGTGCCTGCCAAGCGACCACCCGTCCCCCTGTCCCGCGAGCGGATCATCGACGCCGCCCTGCACATCGCCGACGGCCAGGGCCTGCGCCGGCTGACCATGCGCCGCCTCGGCGACGCCCTCCAGGTGGAGGCCATGGCCATCTACCACCACCTGCCGCGGGGCAAGGAGGCGCTGATGGACGCCCTCGCCGAGCACGTGACGACCGTGGAGGTCGATCCGGCCACCGCCGCCACCTGGCAGGACAGGGCACGCGCCTGGGCCCGTGCGAGCCGTGCGGCGCTTCTCGAGCACCCGGGCGTGCTGTCGCTGGCCCTGACCAAGCCGCCGAAGGGGTCGGCCCTCATCGCGATCGGGGAGCAGACCGAGCAGTTGCGCGAGGCGGGGGCGGGCGACCCGGCCGGAGCGGTCCGGGCGCTGCGGGCCTACGTGTTCGGCAGCGTGGCGGTGGAGGTCCAGCAGTCGGGATGGGCCGACCCGGACGCCGAGGTGCGCGACGCCCGCACCGCCGAGGGCGAGCGCGACTTCGAGCACGGCCTCGACGCGCTGATCGCCGGCCTCGGCGGCTGAGACCTGGGGTTTCCGGGTCGTCCGCAACGGCCGCTTCCGGTGACCGGAATCTGTGATCTGTCGGTTACCCGGCCGTCGGCGTGTCGAGGCCGGACCGTTGCCTCCAATGGGGCATTCTTGTGTACTAGGTCACATCAGTGCGCGTGAGCCTGCTCGGGGTGCGGCCGGGTCCCCTGCCCGACCGGCGGAAATGCTCCGAACTGACTATGTCGTACGGATGCGGCCGAGCCGCAAACTGGTGTAGTCCAGTGTGGTGTGCGTCATACCCCACGGACACCCGGAAGACAAAACGAGCGAACGATAAAGACACGGAGCCCCGGCGATGTGCCCTCATGAACCGGCCTGTCCCAGCGCGGACGCGAAGGACCGAGAAGCCGCCCGCACGATAGCCTGTCACCCCGAGCAAGGCTGGAGCCTGCTCTGCAACGGCGTCGTGCTGTTCGAGGACACCGGCGAGCTGCTGCCCGACGGCGGCGTCATCGCCCCGCACCGCCCCACCGACATGGCCATCAGCGCGGCCTAGGCGAACGCAGCCACCGCGCCACCACCTCGCCCACCCGGGCGGGGTCCTTCTTGAACTCGTGCCCCTCCCCCGGGAGGACCACGAGACGTGCGGCGTCCTTCTCGTCCGGCACGCCGAACGGATCCCGATCCCCGTTGACCACGAGCACGGGGGTCCCCGCCTGCCGCAGTTCTTCCGCCCGTGACCGCTCCGGCTTGCCCGGCGGGTGGAGCGGGAACGCGAGCGCCACCACCGCCTCGGCCCCGGTGGCACGCGCGGTGCGGCAGGCGACCCGCGCGCCGTTGCTCCGCCCGCCCTGGACGAGCGGCAGGCCCGGGTGGCGCTCGCGGAGCGCGGCGACGATCGACAGCCACGCCTCGTCCTGCTTGACCGCCGACCCCGGCGCCCGCGCGCCGCGCAACCGGAACGGCTGCGTCACCCGTGCCGACGGTCCCCCCGTCCGCCAGCCACCGCGTCCCGTACGGCGAGCAGGTCGGGGCGTCGACACCTCCCCCGGACCCGTGGGTCAGGACCAGCAGCAGCCGGGGATCGGCCGCCTCGTCCACCTCGGCCAGGGCGCGGCCGTGCGGGGTCTCGATCTCCATGCCGGTGACGGTAGCGGGTCCGACTGAAGCGGGAGGAGGCGACCCTCCGATCGGAGGATGGCACGCCCCCGTGAAAGGGGCCAGAATGTCATGGTGACGGACATCGCATCGCAGCAGCCGCCCGCGCCCGGGCGCCCCGTCCCTCCGCCGCCGGCGGCCTCCTCGACCCGCGAGGACCTGCGCGCCGTCATGGCGGCCCGCCGCGACCTCGGTCCGGAGTACGAGGACGCGCTGGTCGACTCGTTCCTCGACAAGCTCGACGTCGAGATCGCCGCGCGGGTACGCAACGAGGTGGCGGCCCAGTTGCACCACCAGCCCCCGGGCAACCAGCCCAAGCAGAAGGACGGCGCCGTGGGCCTGGCCCTCGGCTCACTCGGCATCGGCATCCCGCTGACCGCCATCGCGGCCGGAGCCGGGCACTTTCCGGGGCTCCTGCTCGCCTGGGGCGGGATCGTCGCGGTCAACTTCGCCTACGCCATCAGCCGCCGCTCCCAGCGCTGAACCGGTCCCCGGTTCAGCCCTCGACGCCCTCCATGGCGGGGCGCACGTCCCGCCCGAGGCGCAGCCGCACCTGGTCGGCCAGCGCCTCGTCGGGGTGGTCGAGGCCGTAGCGCCACACGGTCTCCGCGTCGGCGTCGCGGCCCCGCAGCGGCAGCGTACGGGCCAGCAGCTCGATCGCGAGCGCCCCGGTGCCGGCGTCGGCCCCCTCCTGGCGGCTGTCCTCCACGGCCCCGGCGAACTGCGCGCACGCCATCTCCAGGTGCGCCATGCCGAGCAGCACCCGCAGGCGTGCCGGGTCGGCCACCGCGCTGACCGACAGCGCCTCGAGCAGCACGTCGGCGGCCCTCTCGGGCTCGCCGTCCTCCAGCAGCCGCTCGGCCATCCGCTCGACCACGACGGACAGGCCTTCGCCGGCCTCGCCGCGGTCCGGCGCGTCCTCGTCCGCGGCGAGTTCCGCGAAGATCGCGGCCGCGCCGTCGAGGTCGCCGCCCTCGGCGAGCCGGCGCGCGTGGTCGAGCCGGTCGGACCGCCGCCCGGAATCGATGGCCGTCATTCAGGGGCCTCGCATGGTCGCAGGTGATGAGAAACGATCACCGCGATCTTAACGAGACCGGCCGCCGGGCGGGGCCGACATACTCAACTGATCAGTCCTCGTACGCCTCGAGGGGCGGGCAGGAGCAGACCAGGTTGCGGTCGCCGTACGCCTGGTCGATGCGGCGCACCGGCGACCAGTACTTGTCGTCCCGCAGGCCGGGCACCGGGTAGGCGGCCACCGCCCGCGAGTACGGGTGGGTCCACTCGTCGGCGGTCAGGCACTCGGCCGTGTGCGGGGCGTTGCGGAGCGGGTTGTCGGTCTTGTCGTACTCGCCCGACGCCACCTTGGCGATCTCTTCCCGGATGGCGATCATCGCGTCGGCGAAGCGGTCGAGCTCGGCCAGGTCCTCGCTCTCGGTCGGCTCGATCATGAGCGTCCCGGCGACGGGGAACGACATCGTGGGCGCGTGGAAGCCGTAGTCGATCAGCCGCTTGGCCACGTCGTCGACCGTGACGCCGGTCTCCTTGGTGATCTGGCGCAGGTCGACGATGCACTCGTGGGCGACCAGGCCGTCCCGGCCGGTGTACAGCACCGGGTAGTGCGGCGCCAGCCGCCGGGCCAGGTAGTTGGCCGACAGGATCGCCTGCTCGGTGGCCTGGCGCAGCCCGTCGGCGCCCATCATCCTGACGTACGCCCAGGAGATCGGCAGAATGCCCGCCGAGCCGTACGGCGCGGCCGACACGTGTGCCGGCAGGTGGTCGGCGAGGTGGGCCTTGACCGCTACCGGACCGACACCGGGGCCGCCGCCGCCGTGCGGGATGCAGAAGGTCTTGTGCAGGTTCAGGTGGGAGACGTCCGCGCCGAACTCGCCCAGCTTGGCCAGGCCCACCAGCGCGTTGAGGTTGGCCCCGTCGACGTAGACCTGCCCGCCGGCCTCGTGGACCCGCTCGCAGATCTCGACGATCGTCTCCTCGTACACCCCGTGGGTGGACGGGTAGGTCACCATGATCGCGGCGAGCGCGTCGCGGTGCTTGTCGATCTTGGCGGCGAGATCGGCCAGGTCGACGTTGCCGTTCGGGTCACAGGCCACCACGACCACCCGCATGCCCGCCATGACGGCGCTGGCGGCGTTGGTGCCGTGCGCGGAGGACGGGATCAGGCACACGTCGCGCCCGTCCTCGCCCCTGGAGCGGTGGTAGGACCTGATCGCCAGCAGCCCGGCGAACTCGCCCTGGGAGCCCGCGTTCGGCTGGATCGACACCCGGTCGTAGCCGGTGACCTCGGCCAGCCAGCCCTCCAGCGTCGCGATCAACTCGGCGTACCCCTCGGCCTGCTCCGCCGGCGCGAACGGGTGGATCGAGGCGAACTCCGGCCAGGTGACCGGCTCCATCTCGGTGGTCGCGTTGAGCTTCATCGTGCAGGAGCCCAGCGGGATCATCGAGCGGTCGAGCGCGATGTCCTTGTCCTGCAGGCGCCGCAGGTAGCGCAGCATGGCCGTCTCGGACCGGTGGGAGTGGAACACCGGGTGGGTGAGGAAGTCCGAGGTCCGCTGCAGGTCGGCCGGGAGCGCGTCGGAGGTCACCCGGTCGAGGTCCTCGACCACGAGTTCGGACGCGCCGAACGCCGCCCAGACCGCCCGCAGGTGCTCCGTGGTGGTCTTCTCGTCGCAGGCGACGCCGACGTGGTCGTCTCCGGCCAGGCGCAGGTTCACGCCCCGCTCCGCGGCGGCGGCCACGACCTGGGCGGCCCGCCCGGGAACGCGGGCGAGCACGGTGTCGAAGAACTCGTCGTGGACGACCTCCACGCCGCCCTCGCGCAGCCCGGCGGCGAGAACGGCCGCGTGGCGGTGCACCCTCTGGGCGATCCTCCTGAGGCCCTCCGGGCCGTGGTATACGGCGTACATCGACGCCATCACGGCGAGCAGCACCTGCGCGGTGCAGATGTTGCTGGTGGCCTTCTCCCGCCGGATGTGCTGCTCGCGGGTCTGCAGAGCCAGCCGGTAGGCCGTGCGGCCGTCGGCGTCCACCGAGACCCCGACCAGGCGGCCCGGCATCTGCCGCTGCAGGCCCTCGCGTACGGCCATGTACGCCGCGTGGGGGCCGCCGTAGCCCAGCGGGACCCCGAAGCGCTGGGAGGAGCCGACGGCGATGTCGGCGCCCTGCTCGCCCGGGGCCTCCAGCAGGGTCAGCGCCAGCAGGTCGGCCGCGGCCACCAGCAGCGCCCCCTGGGCGTGCGCCCGCTCGGCGACCGCGCGGAAGGACGCCGCCCGGCCGCTCGCGCCCGGATACTGCACGAGGACGCCGAAGCACTCGGGCAGCTCACCGGCGAGGTCCGACTCCACCAGCGTGATGCCGAGCGGCTCGGCGCGGGTCGCCAGCACGGCCTTGGTCTGCGGCAGCGCGTCGGCGTCCACCACGAACACGTCGGTCTTCGCCTTGCTCGCCCGCCGGGCCAGCGTCATCGCCTCGGCCGCGGCCGTCGCCTCGTCGAGCAGGGACGCGCCGGCGACGTCGAGGCCGGTGAGGTCCGACACGACCGTCTGGAAGTTCAGCAGCGCCTCCAGCCGCCCCTGCGAGATCTCCGGCTGGTAGGGCGTGTACGCGGTGTACCAGCCGGGGTTCTCCAGCACGTTGCGCAGGACGACACCCGGGGTGATCGTGTCGTAGTACCCGAGGCCGATCATCGGGGTCAGCACCCGGTTGCGGCCGGCGAGGGCGCGCAGTTCGGCCAGGGCCTCGGCCTCCCCCACCGCCTCGGGCAGGTTCAGCGGACCGCGCGTGCGGATCGCCTCGGGCACGGCCACGGCGAGCAGGTCGGCCACCGACTCGTAGCCGACCACCTCCAGCATCCGGGCGCGGTCGCCCTCGGAGGGGCCGATATGACGGGTGGCGAAGGGCGGGGCGGAAAGATCGCGAAGTGTGGACCGGTCGCTCATGACAGGGGCCTCCTGGGCGGGTCGAGACCTGCGGCGACCGCCCGGCGCCTGCGGTGGCGCGGCCGGTCGTGAAGCGGTCTCCCCCTCTGTCATCGGACCTGAGAGCTTCACCGGGCCGTCGAGCCCGGCTTTCCCCTTCGGTGAGGCGCCGCCTGGCCGGCGGGCCTGCTTTTCAGAGTCGCCTCGTCCGTGCGGTACGGGTGCCTGAGAGATTCCGGGGAGGTTTGCTCCTTCGGCGCCCCTGAAGGCCAGGGGTCTCTCCCGCACGAGGTCGTCGGCCGTGTCCCACTCTACCGGCTACCCCGGATCGCCCGGCTCGCACCCCGCACGAGATCGGCGCCGAGACCGCGGCGCGGGCGCGATCCGATGGTTCGCCCTGCCGTTCCTGGTCGGTCTGATCCCGGCCCAGCGCTCGCCGGGCATCCGCTCAGCCGGTCCTGCGGGCCTTTTCTTCGACGGGCCAGCTCGTCCGCCGGATGGTCCCCCCTCCGCATCCGGAGCGGCCTCCGCGCGCTCACCCGGAAGCTCGGCCAGCGATCCCTCGACCTCCCGCCAGACCCGCCCGAGCGCGATGCCGAACACGCCCTGGCCGCCCTGCAGCAGGTCGATCACCTCGTCGGCGCTCGTGCACTCGTAGACGCTCACGCCGTCGCTCATCAAAGTGATCTGGGCCAGGTCGTTGACGCCGCGGTCGCGCAGATGCCGTACGGCGGTGCGTATCTGCTGGAGGGAGACCCCGGTGTCCAGAAGACGTTTGACGACCTTCAGGACGAGGATGTCGCGGAAGCTGTACAGTCGCTGGGACCCGGATCCCTGGGCGGCCCTTATCGTCGGGAGCACCAGTTCGGTCCGGGCCCAGTAGTCGAGCTGCCGGTAGGTGATCCCGGCCGCCGCGCACGCCGTGGGCCCGCGGTATCCGATGCCCTGAGGCAGCGCCGTCGGCTGCTCGTCGAACAGCAGACCCTGTTCGCCGGCGCGCTCGCGCGCCGCCTGCCGAACCGGGTCGTGCTGGCCGGCCGACTTACCCTCGCCGCTGCTGACCGCCACTGCGGACCTCCGGCTTTCTCTCATCCCACGGTCTGATCTGGGGGTTCGTGAATTACAACCGTGGTTTCCCTTGCACCGTAGGACCGGGGCCATCGTCAGTCAACGACCCCGTCCGGCGCGTCGTGAAGCGTAATCTCCCGAAATCGTCCGGCACGTCAGCCCGCCCGGCCGAAGTCTTCCGGTGTGATTTTGTCCAGGAACTCGCGGAACTTTTCCACTTCGTCTTCCTGGTCGTCGGGCATGCTCACGCCCGCCTCCTGGATCACGTCCTCACTCGCGTAGATCGTCGCACCCGTACGCAACGCCAGCGCGATCGAGTCCGAAGGACGGGCGCTGACCTCCACGCCGTTGGAGAAGACCAGATCGGCGAAGAAGATTCCATCGCGGAGCGCGACGATGTTGACGGTGCGCAACCGCACCCCCAAGGCCTCAAGAACGTCACGGAACAAGTCGTGGGTCAGCGGCCGGGGCGGCGGCTCCTCCGCCTGGGCCAACGCGATAGCGGTCGCCTCGGTCATGCCTATCCAGATCGGCAGATACCGATCACCGCTCGTCTCCTTCAGGAGAACGATCGGCTGGTTGGTGGGCATCTCAACGCGAACCCCCACGACCTCCATCTGCAACACGGGCGGCTCCGTCTCAAGCGTCGCGGCATATCACCAGGCATTCAACGTAACACCCACGGAGGTGCGGATGTGCCGGTCACCGCCCCAGAACGCCGCGAACACTCCCACGCAGTAACGCATTGTGCAGTTCCTGGAGAAGTCCGGAGATCTCCCTGGCGGTCTCGTCCGCCTCCGCGATCGCCCCCGGCGCCTTGCGCCGCAGCAGCGGGGCCACCGCCTGCTCGATCAGACCGGCCTCCCGCTCCACCGCGGCGCGGATCGCCCGCAGGTGCCGCGCCTGCAGGCCGAAGCGCGCCAGCGCCCCCACGCTGCGCGCGACCTCCAGCGCCTCCCCGTCGTACCGGCGCGCGACGGGAGCGACCAGGCCGAAACTCTCCATCTCGGCCAGGGTCTCCTCGTCGATGCCGGCGGCCTCGATGAGCTCCTCCCGGCTGAGGCGCACGGGCGGAGCGCCGTCGGACACCGCGTGCGGGCGGGCCGCCTGCTCGTCCAGCTGATCCTTGATCACCCGGAGCGGCAGGTACTGGTCACGCTGCGCACGCAGGATGTACCGCAGGCGCTCGACATCGTTGTAGGTGAACTTGCGGTACCCCGACGGGCTCCGCTGGGGCTCGATCAGCCCCTCACCCTCCAGAAACCGGATCTTGGAGACGGTCACGTCCGGGAACTCGCCCTGCAGCAGGGCGAGCACCTCCCCGATGCTCATGAACGCCCGTACGGCCTGCGCGCTCATGACTCCTCCTCCTCACCGATCACAGCCCTCCGGGACCACGCGTGAGGAACACCAGCCGGAACTTGCCGATCTGCACCTCGTCGCCGCCCTGCAACGGGGACTCCTCGATGCGCTCCCGGTTGACGTAGGTGCCGTTGAGGCTGCCCACGTCCCGCACGGTGAACTGGCCGCCGCGCCGGTAGAACTCCACGTGCCTCCTGGACACGGTCACATCGTCCAGGAAAATGTCGCTTTCCGGGTGGCGACCCGCCGTAGTGAGGTCGCTGTCGAGCAGAAATCGGCTGCCCGCGTTCGGACCCCGCATGACCACCAGAAGAGCCGTGCCAGGCGGCAGCTGCTCGACGGCGGCTCTGTCCGGCAGAAGCGTCTGGCCCGTCTCCGCCTCAAGCGCCTCGAGTGAGATCGTCGAGGTCGTGTCGGCTGCGACGGGCGCCGGAGCGCTCAGCGGCGAACCGCATCGTGAACAGAAACGGGCATCCTCGGGGTTGGCATGACCGCACTGCGTGCAGTAGACGCTGGGCATCGAACGGCTCGGCCTCTCTCACGACTTGCTCTAGGACTAGCTCAAACTGCGAATGCCGCAACTTACGCTGATCAGGCACAAAGGTCAAGACCGCGGCTGGGCGTGGACTGACCAACGCTACAGCCAGCGGAGGTTCAAGGTCCATCCCGCCACACAGTGTTTGATTGCGCTCGCTCCGCTCGCGCGGCTCGGGGCGCCCAAAGGCCACGCGTCGTGCCGGAGGCGCGCCATGAGCACAGCCCTCGTCGCGTCCTCGCTCGTTCCTCGCTCCGGGCGCTCCTCAGTCCAGTCGCGGCCGCGCCCCTCGCGTGACGGTTGCGCGCCGTAAACCTCGCAATGGGGTAGCCGCTTCGCGGGACGGTTGCGCGCCGTATCCGAAGGGATATCAGTGGGCGCCGGCGGCTTGTTCGACGACGTGGGCCCAGCGCTCCAGGAGGGCCTGGGCGGTGTCCATGTCGTGGCCCTCGGCCCACAGGTGGGTGACGGCCTCGGCGGGGTCGGGCAGGACGAGGGCCCAGCTCCCGTCGTCCTCCACGACGCGGACGCCGTCGGTGGTGTCCAGACGGTGGCCCTCGGCCGCCTCGACGACCGAGCGCATCACGGCCCCCTTGTGCGCCCAGGGCGTGGGAACGGTCCGCTTGAGCAGCTTGGCCTCCGGGATGCGGGCGTCGATCTGGCTGAGCGACAGCCGCGTGCGCGCCACGAGGCCGAGCAGGCGCAGGAACACCGCCAGGCCGTCCACGGTGGGCGCGAACTCCGGGACGATGAAGCCGCCCCTCCCGTCGCCGGCGAAGATCGTGTCAGGGTGCCTGGCCGCCCGGGTCAGCGTGTCGAGGCTCGTGGCCGTCCAGTCGACCTGCACGCCGTGGAATCGGCAGACCATCTCCGCCACCCGGGTCGTGGTGACCGGCAGGGCCACCCGGCCGCCCCGGCGCTCGGCCGCCACCAGGTCGAGCACGACGAGCAGCGCCCGCTCCTCGCTGATCAGCTGGCCCATCTCGTCCACCAGGGAGACGCGCTCCCCCACCGGGTCGAACCGTACGCCGAAGGCGGCCCTCGCCGAGGCCACCAGCTCCGCCAGGCGCTGCAGGTCGCGGCGGCGCTCGGCGAGCGTCTCGGTCGGCGAGGCGTCGTCGAGGCGGTTGTTCACGGTGAGCACGTCGACCCCGGCCCGGCCCAGCAGGCTCGGCAGCACGAGCGAGGAGGTGCCGCCCGCGCAGTCGACCACGACCTTCATCTCGGTGTCCTTCACCCCGGACATGTCGATGCAGGCCAGCAACTCCCGGGCGTAGGTGTCCACGGCGCGGGCGGGGAAGGTCAGCTCGGCGATCTCGCCGGGGAAGGCGCGCCGGTACTCCTGCCGGGAGAAGACCCGCTCCAGCTTGCGCTGGGCCGCCTGGGACAGGTCGGCCCCCGTCTCGTCCATGAACACGATGTCGACGCTCTGGGGGTCGCCCGCCGTGGTGCGCAGGGCGATGCCGCCCCTGACGTTCTCGCGCGAGGTGTTGAACCTGGCGACCGGCAGGGCGGCGGCCTCCAGGTCGACCACGTTGATCGCGCTGGAGTTCAGCGCGCTGATCACCGCCCGCTTGAGTGCCCGCGCCGCGCGCGAGGCGTCGCGGGAGGTGACGACCGTGTCGCCCTTGCGCAGCGTCGTGGCGTACGCGCTGGCCAGCCGTACGCACAGCTCCGGGGTGATCTCGACGTTGACCAGCCCGGAGACCCCGCGGGGGCCGAACAGGCTGCGCTGGCCGCGCGACTCCCAGATGACGCTGGTGTTGACGACCGTGCCCGCCTCGATCGTCTTGAAGGGGTAGATCTTCACGCCTGAGGAGACGTACGCCTCGGCCTCGATGACGCACTCGTCGCCGACGACGGCGTTCTCCTCGATCCTGGCGCCGGTCATCACGTCGGTGTTCTTGCCGATCACGCAGCCGCGCAGGTGGGCGGCCGGGCCGACGTACACGTTGTCGCTCACCACGGCGCGGTGCAGGAACGCGCCCTCCTTGACGACGGCGTTGCTGCCGAGCACGGTGTACTCCCGCAGTTCGGCGCCGGCCTCGACCTTGGCGTAGTCGCCGATGTAGAGGGGGCCCTTGAGCACGGCCTCGGGGTCCACCGAGGCGCCCTCGGCGGCCCACACGCCGGGGGCCAGCTCGAACGCGTCGAAGTCGACCTTGACCTTGCCCTCCAGCACGTCGGCCTGGGCCTTGAGGTAGCTCTCGTGCGTGCCGACGTCCTCCCAGTAGCCCTCGGCCACGTAGCCGAACAGCCGGCACCCCCGTTCGAGCATCTTCGGGAAGATGTCGGACGACCAGTCGACCGACTGGCCGGGGGCGATCTCGTCGAGGACCGACGGCTCCATGATGTAGATGCCGGTGTTGACCGTGTCGGAGAACACCTGGCCCCAGGTGGGCTTCTCCAGGAAGCGCTGGATGCGGCCGCTCTCGTCCACGATGATGATCCCGAACTCCAGCGGGTTGGGCACGCGCTTGAGCCCGATGGTGACCAGCGCCCGGTTCTCGCGGTGGAAGCGGAGCATGTCGGTCAGGTCGATGTCGGTGAGCGCGTCGCCGGAGATGACCAGGAAGCGGTCGTCACGGAGCTTGTCTGCGGCGTTCTTCACGCTGCCGGCCGTCCCGAGGGGGACCTCCTCGGTGGCGTAGTGGAGGGTCATGCCCAGCTCGTCGCCGTCGCCGAAGTAGTTGCGGATCAGCGCGGCCAGGAACTGCACGGTCACCACGGTCTCGGTGAACCCGTGCCGCTTCAGCAGCCGGAGCACGTGTTCCATGATCGGCCGGTTGATGATGGGGAGCAGGGGTTTGGGCTGGTTCGCGGTCATCGGCCGCAGCCGTGTCCCCTCCCCGCCCGCCATGACGACGGCCTTCACGGGTCACCCCTTCGTTAGCTGGCGCACCTGTACGACATACAACACCCCCGCCCACCAATACAGACCAGTTCCCCAGATGGCGAAGGCCCATCCGAAGATCGCGGCAATCTCGGCGTACCACCCCTCGTGAGAGGCGAGGAACAGCAGCGGGAACGCGTACATCAGGGCGGCGGTGCCGGCCTTGCCGAGGAAGTGGACGGGCAGCGCCGGACCGTAGCCGTGCCGCCGCAGCACGGGCGGCATCCACAGCAGCAGCACGTCGCGCAGCGGCACCGCGAGCGCCAGCCACCAGGGGACGGCGCCCCGCAGCACCAGGCCGATCAGGGTGGCGAGGATGTAGAGCCGGTCGGCGAGCGGGTCGATGAGCCGGCCCAGTCTGCTGATCTGGTTCCAGGCGCGGGCGAGCTTGCCGTCGAGCCAGTCGCTGAAGCCCGCGAGCGCCAGGAGCGCGATGGCCCACCCGTCGGCGTGGGGACCCAGCACGAGCCAGAGGAAGACGGGGACGCCGAGCAGCCGCAGGGCGCTCAGCAGGTTGGGCACCGTCCAGATCCGGTCCTCGGCAGCGTTCACGCCCCAGACCCTACATGCCGCTCTCCCGGTCGCTCCGGGCAGGAGCCACGGGGTCGGCCCCGTTGTCGACCACGCCGAACCGGTGCGCCGTCACCGCGGCCCGGCCGCGGGTGCGCGGCCTCAGGCCGTTTGCGCGGCGACGAGCCGGGTGTAGCGCCCGCCCAGGGCCAGCAGCTCCTCGTGGGTGCCCCGCTCCACCACCATGCCCCGCTCGACGACCAGGATCAGGTCGGCGTCCCGCACCGTGCTCAGCCGGTGCGCGATCACGATGCGGGTCTGCGTCAGGCGGGACAGCCGGGCCTCGATGCCGGCCTCGGTCGCGCTGTCCAGGTTGCTGGTCGCCTCGTCGAGCAGCAGCACCTTGGGGCGGGGCAGCAGCGCGCGGGCCAGGGCGAGCCGCTGGCGCTGTCCGCCCGACAGGCCGCCGCCCTCGACCAGGATCGTCTCGTAACCCATCGGCATCGCCATGATCTCGTCGTGCAGGCCCGCGAGCCGGGCCGCCTCGGCGATCCGGTCCATGCCGGCCTCGGGGAAGTTGAGCGCGATGTTCTCGCGGATCGTCCCGGTGAACAGCGACGGCTCCTGGGTGACCACGCCGAACTGGCGGCGCAGCGATCGCGGGTTGAGCTCCGCCGCGGGAACGCCGTCGTACCGGATCTCCCCGGCCGTCGGCTGGTACAGGGCGAGCAGGAGGCGGGCGAGCGTGCTCTTGCCCGACCCAGAGGGACCGACCAGCGCGACCTTCTGCCCGGGCCGTACGACCAGTGAGACGTCGCGCAGCGTCCACGGGCCGCGCGGGTCGTGGCGGAAACCCACCCCGCGCAGCTCGATGCCGCCGCGCAGCCGCAGCACCTCGATCCCCGTGGACGGCTCGGGCTCGGAGGCGAGGATGTCCGACAGCCGGTCGAAGTGCGCCCCGGCCTGCTGAAGGCTGCGCAGGCTGGTCATCAGCGAGCCGATCGGGGTGAGCGCGGCGGTGGCCAGGGCGTTCAGCGCGAGCAGCGTCCCGAGGCTCAGCGACCCGTCGAGCACCCGCCACGCGCCGACCCACAGCAGCCCCAGCGGCGCGAGATAGCGCACCGCCCCGAGCACCGCCTCGATGAGCCCCCGGACGAGCCCTCCCCGCACGTCGGCGTCGAGTTGCCGGGCGAACAGGTCCGACCAGCGCTGCATCGCCCGCGGCTCGGCCCCCGGACGCCTTGAGCGTCTCGATGCCGCCGACGGCCTCCATCAGCCGGCCCTGCGTGACGGCCAGAGCGGCCAGCTCGCGCCTGGTCAGGTCGCCCACCCGGCGGGCGGTGCCGAGCAGGAGGGCGGCCTGCCCTCCGGCGAGCAGCGCGAGGAAGCCGCCGAAGACCGGGTCCCGGGCGAAGACGAGCAGCAGGTAGACCAGGGCGAGCGGCCCGTCGAGCAACGACGAGAGAATCTGCCCGGTCAGCGTCTCGCGCAGGGCGATGACGCTGTTCGATCGGTTCACCAGGTCGCCCTTGCCGCGCACCGCGAAGTACCGGTACGGCAGTGCGACAAGGTGCGACACCAGGTTCCGCGTCACCTCCCCGTCGGTGCGCGAGCGGAGCGCGACGAGCAGCACCGAACGCAGGTAGCCCACCGCGAACTGGGTGACCACGGCGACCAGCACGGCCACGCCGAGGAGCGTGAGAAGCCCCGAGTCCCCGCGCGGGAGGATCCGGTCGACGACGATCTGGAACGCCGTCGCGAGCCCCAGGCCGAGCACCTGGAGCAGCACCGAGGCCGCGAGCACCTGGGCGAGCAGGCCCTTCCTGCGGAACACCAGCGCGCGCAGGAAGTCGCGCCGCCACGCCCGCGCGGCGCTGGACCGTACGCGGCGGAACCCCGGCTCGGGCTCGAACGCAAGCAGCACGCCGGTGAAGCCGGCGTCGAACTCGGCGGGCGTGAGCCGCCTGCGTCCCTGGCCGGGGTCCACGATGTCCACATGGTCGGGCGTCCACCGCTCCACCACCACGAAGTGCTGGAACTCCCAGTGGACGATCGCGGGCATGGGCACTCGCCCGAGATCGGCCGGCTCCAGAGAGAACGCCTTGGCGTTCAGGCCGAACTCCCGCGCGGCGCGGACGATGGCCAGCGCGCTCAGGCCGTCCCTGCCCACCTGGAGGTGGTCGGCGACCTCCTGCGCGGTGGTGCGGTGGCCGTGGAAGGACAGGATCATCGCCAGGCAGGCCGCGCCGCACTCGGTCGCCGAGTTCTGCAGAAAGACCGGGACCCGTCTCACCCGCCACCCCTCAGGACCAGAGCGGTGAGGACGGCCAGCCCCGCGGTGAGCACCGCGACCGCGCACCAGAGCAGGACGAGCGTACGGTCGCCGACCTCCTTGACGCCGGCCGCGGCGGGCGGCGGGGCGGCATGGCGGCGCAGCGCCTCGGCGCGGAAGATCTGCCGGTTCACAGCGTGCCGGTCCGCGCCGTGGTTCCCCAGAACCATTCGATCTTCGCGGAACGGCGGCGTTCATCGATCCACAGGTCGAAGACCCGCCGTTCGACACGGCGGCGCGTGTCCGCGTCGAGCTCGGCGCCGGCCACGGAGATCACCTTGAGCAGGACGTCCGGGGCGGGCGAGACGACGTCGCCGGGGCGGGCGGTGCCGATCTCGGCCGCGGGCACGTCCTCGACGACCAGCCGGGCGCCGCGCGTCCGCTCCGCCAGCCCGAAGAAGCCCGCTCCGGCGTCGATCTCGGCCGCCGCCCGCCGGGCCGTCTCCGAGTCGGAGAAGGTGAGGCGGGCGACCCGGGCCGTCGCGAACTCCTCCCGGTGCTCCTCGAAGTACGGCTCGACCCGTCCGGCCGTCACCCGCTCGCGGACGCGGGCGGCGGCCACCTCCCCCGCGACCAGTTCCTGGAGGTCCACCAGGGTGAGAGAGCGGCGGTCCATCCACTCGCGCGTCCGTTCCGCGGTGAGCAGTCCCCGGGCGCGCCGGAACGCGTCCACCGCCTCCTGGATCTCGTCGTCGGACAGCTCGACCGGCGCCTCCTCCATCTCGGCCTGGACGAGGGCGGCGGCGACGATCCGGTCCACCAGCCGGGCCTCGTCCCACAGGAAGTCGAGCCAGGCGACCGCGTCGACCACCTTGACCCCGACTCCGTCGATCCGTAGCAGCAGCATCTCGCCGGCCCGCTGCACGCCCCGCAGGGGCCAGGGCAGGGCGCGGTCGGGGCACCAGGACAGCGAGACGGTCCCCTCCCCCGGCCGTTTGATCAGGAGGTCGTAGTGGAGCGAGTCGTCGTAGTCCTCCCGCTGCCACAGCAGGCGGAAGCGCACGCCGGGATGGCGCTCCCGCAACTCCCGCAGGCGCTCCTGGGCCTCGGACGGGTCGAGGCCGTCCAGGCCGCGGAGGGTTTCAAGGGCGTCCGGCAACATGCGCGGTCTCCTCTCCGACCGTGCCGTACATCAACAGATCACACAACGCCGCGCCGATCGGCAGGCCCGTGGCCTTCTCGATCCAGAGCCACTGGCCACTGGGGTTGACTTCGAGGAAGACGTAACGCCCGTCGGGGGTCAGGATGAGATCGATCGCTCCGTAGCGCAGGCCGAGCCGCCGCACGATCCGCGTGCAGCGCTCGGCCACCTCCGAGGGCAGCTCGTGCACCTCATGGCGCGTGCTGCCCGGGTCGTAGCGGCGCCAGTCGAGCCTCGTGTGATTGCTCTCCTGCGAGTGGATCTCCGCCGCGAAGACGGCCCGCTCCACAACGGTCACCCGCAGTTCGACCCGCTTGGGCACGTATTCCTGCATGACGACCGGGCCGAACCTGATCGCGTCCGCGTACGCCGCATCCCGGGTGGACACCGGCTCCGACATCCGGGCCACGCCCTCCCCGTCGGCGCGGACGCTCGTGGGAACACCCAAGGGCTTGGTGATGATGCGGCCCTGGTGCCGGTTGTAGAAGTCCAGGAACTCGTCGGGGTCGTTGGTGATCAGCGTGTCCGGCAGCTCGAATCCGAGACGACCGGCCAGGAGCAGCTGGGACGACTTGCGCTGGGCCAGCCTGACCCGTTCCCTGGGCGCGGGGACCATGCGGCAGTCGAGCTGCTCCCACAGGTCCCCGGCGAACACCGCGCACTCCTGCTCGATGTGGGCACGTGCCACCGGGTCGGCGATCTCGGGATGCGCGACGGGAGCCTGGGGCCGGCGGAACCACACCGCCGTCAGATGGTCGAGATCGACGTCCGCCGTCTCCGTGCGCAGCCGCCGTCGCACCCGCCCGTCTCGGTGGTAAGCCGCGTCGAGCACCGCGCGGACCGGATAGTCGGCCGGGTCGAAGACGACGGCTTTCGCCCCCCGCGCGGCCAGCAGACGGGCCACGTGCTCCGCATGGAGGTCTCCGTCGATCGTGAGGATGAGTATCTCGCCGGACATCCCTCGTTCTTCCTCGTCTGGCTTCCTGATCTGGCTTCCTGATCCGGCTTCCTGGTCGGGCGCGGGCGCCGGAAGGGCGCCCCGCGCGGTCACTCGGAAGCGGTCGCTCAGAAGCGGTCGCTCAGAAGTCGAGGTCCTTGGCGTCGACGCTGCCGTCCGGGGTGATGACGTGGCTCGACCACTCGAACTTCCGGCCGCCGTTGACGAGACGGAGGTCTCCCTCGTCGAGCTCCGGCCCGGCCGCCGCGATGTCGTCGATCCTGATCTTGGACATTGTGATCCCTCCCGCCGTCCGAGGACGGCGTGGTTCTCGATGTGAAGGCACCCGGTCGGGCACCGGGCACAGACACTAGGAGGGCCCTCTTGGCGTCCACTTTGGACGATCTGGGGATCGGCTGAACGGGCGCTTAAACCGGCGTCACGGGTGGCGGTAGGAGCCGGAGGCGCCGCTCTCCCGGTCGCTCCGGGCAGGAGCCACGGGGTTGAATCCGTTGTCGACCAATCCGAATCGGTGCGCCATCACCGCCGCCTGGGTGCGGTTGCGCAGCCCCAGCTTCTCGATGAGCGCGGCGACGTGGCTCTTGACCGTCGTGACCCCCACGTGCAGCCGGTCGGCGATCTCGGCGTTGGACAGGCCCACCCCGACCAGCGTGAGCACCTGCGCCTCACGCTCGGTGAGGCCGGGCGGGAGCGGCACCGCCTGCCGCTCGGCCGCCAGGGCCCGTTCGACGACGCGCCGCAGCACCGACGGCGCGAGCGGGGACTCCCCCGTCGCGGCCCGCCGTACGGATTCGACCATCCGGGCGGGCGGGTCGTCCTTGACCAGGAACCCGAGCGCGCCCGCGCCCAGCGCGGCGTAGAGGTTCTCGTCCTCGGAGAACGTGGTGAGCACGACGATCCGGGCGGACGGCTGGGCGGAGAGGATCCTGCGGGTGGCCTCCAGGCCGTCGACGCGCGGCATCCGCAGGTCCATCAGCACCACGTCGGGGCGGTGCCGCTCGGCCAGCCGCACGGCCTCGGCCCCGTCGGCGGCCTCCCCGCACACCTCCATGTCGCCGGCCGCCTCCAGCATCATCCGGACGCCCGCCCGCACCAGGGCCTGGTCGTCGGCGACCACGACGCGGATCACGCGAACCTCCCCGCCACGCGGCACTCCGACCGGCTCTCACGCGGGACCGGCAGCGAAGCGGTCAGCCGCCAGCCGCCGCCCTCGGCCGGGCCCGCGGTGATGTGCCCGCCGAAGGCGCGGGCCCGTTCCCGCATGCCCGCGATGCCCTGGCCGTGGGACGGCAGCACGTCCGGGGGACGGGACGTGCCGGGGCCGTTGCGCACCTCGACCGTGAGCGCGTCCGGGCGCATCGCCACATCGACCTCCGCGCGGGCTCCCGGCCCGGCGTGTTTGAGCACGTTCGTCAGCCCTTCCTGGACGATCCTCGCCGCCGACGCCCGCACCACCAGCGGGGCCCGTTCCGCCTCGGGCGCGAGACGCAGGTCCACCCGAAGGCCTGCCGCCGACATCCGGGACACGGCGTCGCGCAGCACGTCGCCGGGGTCGGCCAGCATGTTCGCGAGCATGAGATCGGAGCCCAGCGCCTCGTCCGGGTCGCGCAGCACGGCCAGCAGTCCGCGCAGGTCCTCCAGCACGCGGTGGCCGGTGTCCCTGATGTCGGCCAGCGCCTCGGCGGCCGGGCCGTCGGCCCCGCGTACTGCGCCGCGCTCGCCCGCAGCACCATCGCCCCCACGTGGTGGGCCACGATGTCGTGGACCTCGCGGGCGATCCGCTCCCGCTCCGCGAGCCGGCCCGCCCTGGCCCGCTCCGCGGCCAGTTCGGCGGCGTGCCTGGCCTGGGCCTGCCGCACGCCGGCGTACCGGCCGATCGCCACGGGCGCGGTCACCATCGTCATCAGCGCCACCACCCGGAACGGGGTGACGTCGCCGGGGTCGTCCACGACCACGATCGCGGCGACCGAGCAGGTCAGGGCGTACGCCGCGGCGACCCACGGCCAGGTGGCGCGGGTCGCGAACACGCCGAGCGCCACCAGGGCGAGCAGTTGCAGGCTGTTGCCGGTCCTCGGGACGTACTGGTCGGCCACGATCAGCGCGAGCTCTCCAGCAGCAGCACCGCGCCGGGCAGGTGCCGCACGACGCCGAGCGCGAGCCCCGCGAGCATCACCCCGAGCGCAACCGCCCACACGGGCGGCTCGCCGCCGTGCCAGTACGGCCAGGTGGTCAGCACCGACAGCGCCACCCCGCCGCCGGCGAGCAGCACGTCGAGCAGCGGCGCGGGGTCCTCCTTGCGGCGTCCCTCCTGGCCGCGCAGGTAGCGGCCGACCAGCACCGGAGCCGCGATCAGGCCGACGGAGTAGAACCAGGTGTTTCTCGTGAGGGCGATGCCGGGGTCGGCGAGGTTCACGGCGGTCGCGGCGGAGGCGAGCACGGCCGCCGGCGCCGTCCAGCCCCAGCCGCGCGACCGGGCCAGCACGCCCACCGAGATCGGCAGCAGGACCTGCAGGGTGTTGACGGTGAACGCGCCGATCTGGTCGCAGACCACCAGCAGCACGGACAGGTAGACGGCCACCGGGCCGGGCCATCGGCGCACCAGGCCCATCGGCAGCCCGGCCAGCAGGGCGAAGCCCATCCCCACCCATACCGGGGCCGGGCCGCTCCCGCCACTCCAGGAACCGGCGCTGACGAGCACGTCGAGCCCGGTCCCGCACAACGCCAGGCCGATGTCGAGGGCCGTGCCGCGCGGGAGCGCGAAGAGCCTGTTAGTGAAGGGACGCTGAGTGACGAGCCGGCGCGTCGAGGGCCACCGCATGAGGGGAACGCTACCGCCCGCCCGCCCGGAGGCCGGTCCTCCGTCGGGAGGACGCTTCTCCTCCTTCTGGCCGGACCCGCCCGCCCAAGGGCCGTACGCGATGATCCACCCGGCCGCCGGGTCGGTCCGGACGGCGGGCGTCCGGGCGGTCGCGCGGCCCTAGCGTCACCACATGGCCAACGAAACAGCGATCTTCTTCGGGCAGTTCCTGCGTTCCCCCGCCGTGACCGGGGCGGTCGCGCCCAGTTCACGGCGGTTGTCGGAGGCGGTGTGCGTGCCGGTGCCGGAGCGCGGCGACCCCGTCGTGGTCGAGCTGGGGCCGGGCACCGGTCCCTTCACCGCCGAGATCCAGCGCCGCATCGGCGGGCGGGGGCGGCACCTGGCGGTCGAGATCAATCCGCGGCTGGCCGGCCACCTCGGCGCCCGCTACCCGGGGGTCGAGCTCGTGGTCGACAACGCCGCACGGCTGCCCGAGCTGCTCGCCGCCCGGGGCGTGGCCGCCGCCGACGTGATCGTGAGCGGGCTGCCCTGGGCGGCGTTCCCCCCCGCCCACCAGGCGGACCTGCTGCGGGCCGTGGTCGCCTCGCTCCGCGCCCGGGGGCGCGTTCACGACGTCTCCTACGTCCACGCCCGGGCCCTGCCCGCGGCCCTGCGGTTCCGCCGCAGGCTGGGCGAGGCGTTCGAGGAGGTGGTGGCCGGGCGCACGGTGTGGCGGAACCTGCCGCCCGCCTTCGTCTACCACGCGCGCCGCCCCCGCCGGTGATCTCGCAGCCCGCCGAACGGCGTTCTAGAGTGGCGGGCATGGACTTCACGCTGCCGGAGAGCGCGCAGGCGGTGCGCCGGGGCATCGCGGACATCTGCTCGCGGTACGACATGGACTACTGGCAGCGCTGCGAATCGGAGAAGCGCTGGCCCGAGGAGGTGTGGGCCGAGCTCGCCAAGGGCGGCTGGCTCGGCCTGGCCGTACCCGAGGAGTACGGCGGGGCCGGGCAGGGCCTGCTGGAGCTGGCCGTGGCCACCGAGACCCTGTCGGCCTCCGGCTCCGCCGGCGGTTCCGCGTTCATGTACGTGCTGACGCCGGGGTTCGGGGCGCTCACGCTGGCCAGGCACGGCTCGGCCGAGCAGAAGGCCGCGCTGCTGCCGAAGCTGGCGACCGGAGAGATCGAGACCTGCTTCGCGCTGACCGAGCCCGACGCCGGGTCCAACTCCCTGGCGATCTCGACCTTCGCCCGCAGGGACGGCGACGACTTCGTCGTCAACGGCCAGAAGATCTGGATCACGGGTGTCCAGCGGGCCGCCTGGATGCTGCTCGTCACCCGGACGATCCCGGCGGCGCAGGCCAGGCCGCGCAGCGACGGGCTGACGGTGTTCCTGGTGAACGTCCCTGAGGCCGTGGCGGAGGGGCGGCTGTCCTACCGGCCGATCCCCAAGATGGGCGCGAACACCACGCCCTCCAACATGGTCTTCATCGACGACCTGCGGCTGCCCGCCTCCAGCGTGGTCGGCGAGGTGGACCGGGGAGTGGCCGTGCTGTGGGACGTGCTGAACCCCGAGCGCATCCTGCTGGCGGCCAGCGCTCTCGGCGGGGCCGAGGTGGCGCTGCGGGTGGGTGTGGACTACGCGAAGCAGCGGGAGGTCTTCGGCCGGCCCATCGGGGCCAACCAGGCCATCGCGTTCCCGCTGGCGCAGGTCAAGGCCAAGATCGAGCTGGCCAGGCTCATGCTGTACAAGGCGGCCTGGTCGTTCGACAACCGGCTGCCCTGCGGCACGGAGGCCAACATCGCCAAGCTGACGGCCTCGCAGGCCGCGTGGGAGGCCGCCGACGCCGCGTTCCAGACCCACGGGGGCATGGCGTACTCGCTGGAGTACCCCGTCGCGCGACTGCTGGCCGACGCCAGGATCGGCCGGATCGCGCCGGTGACCGAGGAACTGCTGCTCAACTACCTGGCCACCCAGGTGCTCGGCCTGCCCAGGAGCTTCTGACCGCTTCCGGCCGCTTGCGCGCCGCCCCGGCGGGGCAGTTACCTGAGGCAGCGGAAGGGAGTCACACATGCGCGGTCCGTACGCCAGCACGGTGATCAGCGCGGACGCCGGGGACGTCTGGGGGTATGTGCGCGAGTTCGGCAACCTCCACGAGTGGCTGCCAGGCGTCGCCACCTGCGAGATCGAGGACGGCGCACCGCTCGCCCCGGGGGTCGTGCGGCGGGCCGAGGGGGCGGGCGGGGTGTTCCGCGAGCGGTTGCTGACCCTCGACGACGAGGCGCGCACGCTGACGTACACCGCCGTCGAGTCCCCGCTGCCCATGCGCGACTACCACGCGACCTGCCGGGTCGCCCCGGTGACGGACTCCGGACAGGCGTTCGTGGAGTGGTACGCGAGCTTCGAGGCCGACGACCCGGAGAAGGTCGCCAAGATCCTCACCCGGGGCGTCTTCGTCCCCGGCCTCGAATCGCTGCGCAAGCGATTCGGCTGAGTCGTCTCTGACGGATTCAGCTCTGAACGCGTCGGTCGTACTCCATTTGATGCCTTTGGATTTCGTCCGCGTTGTCGACCGTCCAGTCGTACAACCGGCCGAACGGCTCGCGCAGCGATTCGCCGAGTGGCGTGAGTGAGTACTCGACCCCGACCGGCGAGGTGGGGAGCACGCGGCGCGTGATCATCCCGTTGCGCTCCAGGCGGCGCAGGGTCTGGGTCAGGACGCGCTGGGTGACGCCCTCAAGGCGGCGCTTGATGTCGTTGAACCGCCTGGGCTCGTTGAGAACCGCCATCACCATCATCGACCACTTGTCGGCGATCTGGTCGAGGATGGGGCGGCTGGGGCAGTCGGCCCGGTAGACGATGTCCGCTGAGGTGCCGACTTCGGGAATGGCCATATCGGTATCCTTCGCGATCCTTGAGATGCCGAAAGTGCGTTATTGACGGCTGATCGCCCGCCACCGCATCGTAAGTATGCATCGGGAACCTAGGTGCACACCAGATACAGATCGGGCACTCCATTGAACGACGCCTACACGACCCTGCGGGTGAGCCGCGACGCCGGCATCGCCCGCGTCACCCTCGACAATCCACCCGTCAACGTCTTGGACGTCGCCCTGATGGGCGACCTCCGGCGCCTGCTGACCGCGCTGCGGGACGACGACTCGGTTCGGGTCATCGTGTTCGACAGCGCCAATCCCGAGTTCTTCATCGCCCACGTCGACATGTCGCTTGGTGACACGCCGGACGCGCTCGACAAGTTCGCGCACGACCTTCCGGATGGTGTCAACGTTTTCCAGGCTTTGGGGGAACTGCTGCGGCACCAGCCCCAGGTGACCATCATCAAGCTCGCCGGGATGGCGCGCGGCGGCGGGGCGGAGTTCGTCGCCTCCGCGGACATGACCTTCGCCGCGATCGGCCGTGCCGGGATCGGCCAGATCGAAGCCCTCATGGGCATCGTGCCCGGCGGAGGGGGCACGCAGTATCTCGCCACCAGGGTCGGCCGCAACCGCGCGCTGGAGGCGGTGCTGAGTGCCGACCTGTACGACGCCAAGACCGCGGAGCGCTACGGCTGGGTCAACAGGGCCGTCCCCGCCGACGAACTCGACGACGTCGTCGACCGGCTCGCCCGCAACATCGCCGCCCTGCCCGAGGGCGTGATCGCGGCGGCCAAGCGCGCCATCCCGCCGGAGGACCTGGCCGAGGGGCTCCTGCGGGAGAACGACGCCTGGACGGGACAGATCATTCGCCCTGCGGCCGCACAGCTGATCCGCGACGGACTGGCCCACGGCGCCCAGACCCCCGACGGCGAACGCGACCTGGAGGGCCTCCTCCGGCGACTGGCCGGTTAGGACCTGAAGGGACGACACGGGCCCGGTTCTTCGCCCGGCACCTTAAGTGAGGCCGGGCCGTCAGGCCGACCCCGGCCGGAAGCGGGGCGGGCGCTTCTCGCGCAGGGCCAGCACGCCCTCGGCGGCGTCGGGGCCGGTGAAGCCGAGGAACTCCATGGCCAGCGAGGCGTCGAACGACGGGCCGGCCATGCGCAGCCAGTTGTTCAGCGCGTACTTGGTCAGCCGGATCGCCTCGGCCGACCCGGCGGCCAGCCGTGTCGCGATCTCCAGCGCCCGGTCGTGGACCTGGTCGTCGTCGACGCACAGGCTCACCAGCCCCATCGCCTCGGCCTGCTCGCCCGTGACCGGCTCGCACAGGAGGAGGTGGTATTTGGCCTTGGCCATCCCGCACAGCAGGGGCCAGATGATCGCCGCGTGGTCGCCCGCAGCGACCCCGAGCCGGGTGTGGCCGTCGATGATGCGGGCCGTCCGCCCGGCCACCGAGACGTCGGCCAGCAGCGCGACGGCCAGCCCCGCCCCCACCGCCGGGCCCTGGATCGCCGAGACGACCGGCTTCGAGCAGTTGAGCACGTTGTAGACGATGCCGCGGGCCTCGGCGAAGACCTCCAGGCGGGTGGCGTGGTCGCGGGTCATCTCCTCGATCATCGACAGGTCGCCGCCCGCCGAGAACGCCTCGCCCTCACCGCGCACGACCACTGCCCTGACGTCGTCGTCGCGGTCCACGTCGCGCCAGATCTCGGCCAGCTCGCGGTGACCCGTGCGGTCCACGGCGTTGCGCCGGGACGGCTCGCTGATCACGACGCGCAGGACGCCGTCCGCCGCCCAGTCGACCTTCAGCTTCTCGTACTCCCTCACGACGCGACTCCCAGCGCGTCCCTGATCCTGGCGGCGAGGTAGTCGCGGCCCTCCAGCGCCTGGTCGAAGAACCCCGGCAGGCCGAGGAAGCCGTGCAGCGCGCCCTCGAAGCTGCGGTGCTCCACGGGGACGCCCGCCTCGGCGAGCGCCCGCGCGTAGGCCGCGCCCTCGTCGCACAACGGGTCGCACTCCGCCGTGATCACCGTCGCGGGCGCCAGGCCCGACTTGTCCGGCAGGTGGAGCGGCGCGAGACGGGGGTCGCGGGGGTCGGCGCCGGCGGCGTACTGCTCGATGAACCACCTCATCTCCGCCGCGTCGAGCCCGAACCCCTTCCCGTACGCGCGGTAGCTGGCCGTGTCGGTGGCGACGTCGGTGACCGGGCAGATCAGCGCCTGGTGGGCGAGGCGGAGCCCGGCGTCCCTGGCCAGCCAGGCCGCCACCGCCGCGAGGTTGCCCCCGGCACTGTCGCCGACGACCGCCACCCTGCGCGTGTCCGCGCCGTAGAACGCGGGACGGGCGTGCACGTCGCGGACCACGCCGAAGGCGTCCTCGGCGGCCGCGGGAAACGGGTGCTCGGGCGCGAGGCGGTAGTCCACCGAGACGACGACCGCTCCAGTCCTGTGGGCGAGGTCGCGGCCCAGGGCGTCGTTGCGCTCGACGCTGCCGAAGACCCAGCCGCCGCCGTGAAAGTAGACGAGCGTCGGCAGCGGATGCTCGCCCGGCTCAGGACGGTAGATCCGGACCGGCACCCCGGCCGCCGTCTCGTCCCTGACCACCGGCAGGCCGATCCTCGGCCCGCGCTGCTCGGCAAGCCCGTCCAGGGACCGCATCTCGGCGATCTGCTCACGGGTGAGGGAGTCGGGGTCGACGCCGAGATCCGAGGGGAACAGCTTGAGATAGGCCTCCGCCTGGGGATGCAACGCCATGCCCCGCACAGTAACAGCGCGCGCCGACACAACCGCCGAGGCGGCCGCGGCGCGCGCTCCCGGCCGGTGAGCCGCCCGCGCCGCCTCCCGGACACCGGTCCGTACGGGTCAGGGGCGGGCCGCGTCCACCAGGGCCTCGAAGAGGCGGTTGTCCGCGCCGCGCTCGGGGTGCCACTGCACGCCGACGGCGAACCGGTGCCCCTGGAGTTCGACGGCCTCGACGATCTGGTCGTCCGCCCACGCCACGGCGATCAGGCCGGTGCCGAGCCGCCGCACGGCCCGGCGGTGCGCGCCGGTCACCTCCGCGCGGTCGCCCACGGCCTTGCCGACCCTGCTCGACACGCTGACGGTGACCACGTGCGCGGCCGTCTCGTGGCGGTCATGGCCCACGGCCTCCCGCAGGGACGTGATCAGCGTGCCGCCCTGGGCGACGTTGAGCACGTGCATGCCGCGCGAGATCGCCAGCAGCGGCACGCCCGCCTCCACCGCCGCCTGCGCCAGCGCGGTCTCGAACCGGTCGCGCTGGGGCTGCGGGCCGCCGAGCCCGTCGTCGTCCTGCTCGCCCGCCGGGACCTCGCCGTACAGCGCCGGATCGACCTCGACGCCCCCGGCGAGGATGACCGCGTCCAGGCGGCGCACGTAGTCGCCGGCGGACACGGGGCTCAGCGGCGGCAGCAGGACGGGCGCGCCGCCCGCCTTCTCCACCGCGCGCGCGTACGCCTGGGGCGAGACCGCCGCCTCACGAACCCACGTGCCCCAGCGCGCGGCCTCGAGATAGGTGGTGATGCCGACGATGGGACGCGCCATGGCCATCTCCTGGGGGTGTGCGAGCAGGCAGGCCCATCATGGCGCAGATCGTTTTCCTTTTGTCGATTTTCTCACCAGTCACAGGAGTCACAGCAGCAACATCACGAAAAATAACGAAGTGTTCACAGTCGGTTGCCTTGCGGGGAATCGGTTGTGACGCCCGAGAGCGAGTGGAACACTCCCCGTTGAGCGATCGGTCGAGCCGGGGCCGCCGGCGCTCGTCACCCGGAGCCGTCAGGGAGGTGGATCGACAGACCGGAGCACGATTCCGGTCCCTAGGGTGGGACACAACTGATGCCGCTGAATCCGCGCCTCGTCAAGGAGAGCTTCTCGGTCGTGGAGCCCGTCGCCGAGAAGGCCGCGGGGTACTTCTACGGACGACTGTTCACGCAGTGCCCGCACATGCGGGGCATGTTCCCGCCGGGCATGGAGGTGCAGCGCGACCGGCTCTTCAACGCGCTCACGAGGGTCGTCTGGATGCTCGACAGCCCCGAGGGGCTGGCGTCCTATCTCGCCCAACTGGGGCGGGACCATCGCAAGTACGGCGTGTCCCCCGAGCACTACGGAGCCGTGGGAAGCGCACTCCTCGCCACGATCAGGCACTTCGCCGCCGAGATCTGGACCGACGAGATCGAGGCCGCCTGGACCGAGGCGTACGCCATGGCGGCGAAGATCATGATCGACGCCGCCGCCGCGGAGACCACGCCCCCCTGGTGGCTCGCCGAGGTGACCGACCACGAGCCGCGCACCCGGGACATCGCGGTGCTCACACTGCGGCCCTCGCAGCGCATGGACTTCGTCCCCGGGCAGTACGTCACGGTCCAGACCGCCCGGTGGCCGCGCGTGTGGCGGCGGTTCTCCATCGCCAACGCGCCCCGCCCGGACGGCTCGCTGCGCCTGCACGTACGCGCCGTGCCGGGCGGCTGGGTGAGCACGGCGCTGGTCCGCCACACCCGCATCGGCGACCAGCTCCTGCTCGGCCCGCCGGTGGGCACGATGACGCCGCCCGAGACCGATCGCGACCTCCTCTGCGTCGCCGGAGGAACCGGCCTCGCGCCGCTCAAGGCCGTCATCGAGCACGTCGTCGCCTCCGGCGCCCGCCCGAACATCCACCTGCTGTTCGGCGTCCGGCGCGCGTGCGACCTGTACGACATGCCGGACCTGGCGAGGATGGAGGCCGCCTTCCCCTGGCTGCGGGTCGTGCCGGTGGTCTCCGACGACCTCGCCTACGACGGGATGCGCGGCCGGCTCCCCGACGTGGTCGAGAGGTTCCACTCGTGGGCCGACCACGAGGCGTACGTCTGCGGGCCGCCCGGGATGGTGAACGAGACCGTACGGCGCCTGCAGAGCTCGGGGGTGCCGCTCGCGCGGATCCACCGAGATCCGGTGCAGAACGAGGCTTGACCGGAAGGGCGGGCGACGGCGAAGGTTTCCTGGCAGGATTCGAATCGAAAACATAATCGAAATCGGCACAGGGAGGACATATGACCGCACTGCTCGCGATCGGCACCCGCAAAGGATTGTTCCTCGCGCGCTCCTCGGACGGCGGCTCGTTCGAGGTCGAGCCCGTGCGGTTCTCCACGATCGCGATCCACTCGGTCGCGATCGACACCCGCGGGACCACGCCCCGTCTCCTCGCCGGTATCGAGTACGGCCACTTCGGCCCGTCGGTGATGTGGTCCGACGACCTCGGCGAGACCTGGGAGGAGGCGACGACCCCGCCGGTCGCCTTCCCCGAGCGCACCGGTGCCGCGCTGGCCCGGGTCTGGCAGCTCCAGCCGTCGCCGGCCGAGCCGGACGTGGTCTGGGCGGGCGCCGAGCCCGCCGCACTGTTCCGGTCGGAGGACCGCGGGGCCACCTACACGATGGTCGACGGCCTGTGGGACCACCCCACCCGGCCCCAGTGGCAGGCCGGCGGCGGCGGCCTGTGCCTCCACACGGTGATCCCCCACCCGTCCGACCCGCGGCGCATCGGGGTCGCCGCCTCCGCCGTGGGGTTCTTCCGCAGCGACGACGCGGGGGCCACCTGGCGGCCGTCCAACAAGAACATCCGCGCTCCCTTCCTCCCGGAAGGTGCGCAGTATCCCGAGTTCGGCCAGTGCGTGCACAAGGTGGCGCAGCATCCCGCGGCGCCCGAGCGGCTCTACCTGCAGCACCACTTCGGTGTCTACCGGTCCGACGACTTCGGCGACTCCTGGACCGAGATCGGGTCGAGCCTGCCCTCCGACTTCGGGTTCCCGATCGCGGTGGACCCGGACCACCCCGACAGGCTGTACGTCTTCCCGCTGCACGGCGACGTCGACCGGACGCCGCTCGGCCACCGCTACCAGGTGTTCCGCAGCGACGACGCCGGGGAGACCTGGCACGGACACTCCGCCGGGCTGCCCGAGGGCCCGGTGCACGCCTCGGTGCTCAGGGACGCGATGTCCGCGGGGCCCGCCGGGGTGTTCTTCGGCACCCGGGACGGCGAGGTGTACGGCTCGGCCGACGCGGGCGAGACCTGGTCGCTGATCGCCCGTCACCTGCCCGACGTGCTGTGCGTGCGGGCGGCCGTCCTCTGACCCGCCGCCGCCGTCCCGCGGCGCCCTTCCGGGCGACCGCGGGCCGGCGGCCCAAGACCTCGGCGGCTCGAACCTCGGCGGCTCAGACCTTGCGCCAGCCGGGAACCCAGGCGCCGTCCTCGACGACGTAGTCGCCGAACAGGGCCGGGGCCTCCTCCCGCATGATCTCCCCGATGCGGTTGAAGATGAGGCGGATCTCCTCCTCGGCTCCCGTGGCCGTACGGGCCTCGATCGTGTGCCGCAGGGTGCGCACGTTGGCCGTCCAGACCAGGCCGGTCGCGACGCCCTCGGGGGCGAAGCGGCGCATGAACGAGGTGCGGTGCTTCTTCTCCGCGAACGGCACGCCGTCCTCGTCCAGCCCGAAATGGGTGGCCATCCAGTTCTGGAACTCCTCCATCCGGTCGAGCATCTCGGTCGCCCGCTTCATCAGCTCGGCGTCCTCGCGCGCCCACTCCGGGAACCAGAACGGGATGTCGCTCAGCCGGACGAACCGCAGCGACTCCTGCGAGATCGCCACCCCCGGCCGGTGCCGTACCAGCTCGTGGGTGAGCACCCGCGAGACGTTGTGCAGCACGAAGCTGAAGCTGAGGTGCTCAAGCACGCTGCCGTGCGCGCTGGCCAGGATGTTGCGCAGGTACGCCTCCTGGTCGGTGCGCACCCTCGTGACGTTGGGGTTCAGGCCCGGCTCGAACGACCGGTAGCACAGCCGTCCGGCGAACTCGGCGAGGTTCTGGGCGTCGAACTCGCCCCGCTCCAGCCGCTCAAGCCAGCTCTCCCCGCCGATCTCGTGAAGGTAGCGGGCCAGCTCGTCGTAGTCGACAGAGGGTTTGGCGACGAGGAAGACCTCGGGCTCGACGCTGCGCATTCACATTCCCCGTGAAGTGGTTGCCGATGGGTGACCGTCCAAGCAAACCAGCTCGGCCCCACGATCGCGACCCGGCCCCATGTCATAACCCTCGGGGCTTCCGGATTTCAGAGGCGGTAAACGCGGCGGGCGTTACCCGAGCCGATCATGTGGGCGATCCGGGCGGCGTCGGCCGGGCTCCACTCGCCCTCGGCGATCCGGTCGGCGAGCACGCGGGCCAGGCCGCGGCGATGGCAGAGCGCGGCCAGGAAACACAGCTCGGCGGCGCCGTGGCAGCCGGAGCCGTACATCTGCTTGTGGAACGGGACGAGTTCGAGCAGTTCGCGCAGGACATGTGCGGAGCCGGCTGCGGTGTGGGCGACGGCGGGCCCGGCGTCCACGTAGACGTGCGGGAAGACGGCCGCCAGGTACGCCGCCTGGCGGTGGTAGGGATAGCAGTGCAGCAGGACGACCGGCACCCCGAGCGGGGCGAGGGCGCGGACGAACCCGGTCAGCAGCGCGGGATCGGCCAGATGGCCCACACCGACGCCCGACGGACCACCGCCGGGCAGACCCCAGCCGGACAGACCACCGCCGGACAAGCCCCCGCCGGACAAGCCACAGTGGAACTGCAGCGGCAGGCCCCGCTCCCTCGCGACGTCGACCGCCGCCCACAGCAGGTGCCGTACGAGGACGGGGTCGTCCAGGCGCGACTTGGGGTCGGCGAGCCTGCGGCCGGCCGCCGCGATCACGCTGCCGCGCGAGGGCCGGGAGGGGTCGAAGCCGAGGCCGCAGCGGTGCGCCGCGACCGACTTGAGCGCGGCGGCGCAGGCCGCGCGGGCCGCGAGCTCGTCCCGCAGCGTCCCGGCGTAGTCGGCGGCGGGCAGCCCGGCCTCGGCGACGTCCTGCTCGACCTGCTCCAGCCGGACGATCTCGTCGGCGGCGGCCGAACCGAGGCGTCCCATCTCGGCGGGTGAGAGCAGCCCCGGGACGTCGGGTCCGGTGTCGACCAGGAAGGCCGACACCCCGGCGCCGCGCAGCAGCCGCCGGTTGACCTCGGCCGCGCCGAGCTCGGCGCGGCGCGACAGGTAGACGGTGGCCGAGGCGTGCGGCTCCAGGCCGAGGACCGGCGCGCACCAGCGGCGGATGGCGGCGCGGCCGGGGTGTCGAAGTGCGTGGTGCCGGGCGGCGCGGGCGTGCCGCCTTCGCCGATGAGCTGCTCGAACCCCGACCTGGTGGTGTCGTCGCGGCGCACGCCGTGGCAGTGCTGGTCGACCACGGGCGCGAGCAGGGCCGCCCGCACCGCGTCGGGAACGGGTACGGGTACGGGCAGCATGTCGTGGGATCTCGGCTCCGGCACGGCAGTGGACTCTACGGCTCCCCCGCCGCGCCGGCGCCGCCCCAGACGGCCTCTTTACTCAGCCATGACGTGCGCAAAGCCGCAGGACGTTGGCGATGATCCGGGCCCCGGCGCCGCCCTGCGTGGTCAGGATCGACTCGGGGTGGAACTGCACGCCGAAGCGCAGGTTCTCGGCGTCCTCGATCGCCATGGCCGCGCCGTCCGGCGTGTACGCCGTGACCCGGAAGCCCTTGACCCCCGGCTCCTTGGCGTGCAGGGAGTGGTAGCGGGCCGCGACGAACTCGCCGGGCAGCCCGTCGAGCAGCACGCTGTCGCCCTCGCGGCGGACCCGGCCGCGCTTGCCGTGCTCCGGGTAGGGCAGCAGTTCGAGCGTGCCGCCCGCCTGCTCGACCATGGCCTGCAGGCCCAGGCACACCCCGAACACCGGCAGCCTCCGGGCGTACAGCGCCTCGACCAGCGCCGAGCAGCCGAAGTCGGACGGCCAGCCGGGGCCGGGCGACAGCACGACGAGCGTGGGGGCGATCTCGTCCAGCTTCTCCAGCGGGAAGCCGTGCCGCAGCGTGACCACCGACGCGCCCTGCTGCCGGAAGTAGTCGGCGAGCGTGTTGACGAAGGAGTCCTCGTGGTCCACGAGCAGCACGCGGTGGCCCTCGCCCGGCAGGTCGGCCCGGGGCTCCGCCGGCGCCTCCTCCCGGGGGCGGGCGGACGCGGCGAGCGCGCCGAGGAGGGCGCTGGCCTTGAGCTCGGTCTCCCGCTCCTCGGCCTCGGGGTCGGAGTCGAAAAGCAGCGTGGCCCCGGCGCGCACGGTGGCGACGCCGTCGCGGATCTGCGCGGTGCGCAGGGTCAGGCCGGTGTTCATCGAGCCGTCGAAGCCGATGAAGCCGACCGCGCCGCCGTACCAGCGCCGGGTGGTCTCCTCGTGGTCCTCGATGAACTGCATGGCCCACGTCTTGGGGGCGCCGGTGACGGTGACGGCCCACATGTGGGTGAGGAACGCGTCGAGGGCGTCGAACTCGGGGCGCAGGCGGCCCTCGATGTGGTCGACGGTGTGGATCAGCCGGGAGTACATCTCGATCTGGCGGCGGCCGATCACCCGGACGCTGCCCGGGACGCAGATCCGCGACTTGTCGTTGCGGTCCACGTCCGTGCACATGGTCAGCTCCGACTCCTCCTTCACGCTGGACAGGAGCGTGCGGATGGCCTCGGCGTCCTCGACGGGGTTGGCCCCGCGGGCGATGGTGCCGGAGATCGGGCAGGTCTCGACGCGGTCGCCGGTCACCCGGACGTACATCTCGGGCGAGGCGCCGACCAGGTGCTCGCCGTCGCCGAGGTTGAGCAGGAACTCGTACGGCGCGGGGTTCTCGGTGCGCAGCGAGCGGTAGAAGGCGGACGGGTCGGTGCAGGCGCCGTGGAAGACCTGACCGGGGACGACCTCGAACAGGTCGCCGCGCTGGAACTTCTCCTTGGCCTTGGCGACGACCTCGGCGTAGGTCCCCCTCACCGGGTTCGGCGGGATCTCCCGGGGCGCGACCAGGGGGATCGTCTCGCCGGCGCGCTCCAGGCCGCTGGTGGAGGCGCCGTCCACGGTGAACTCGTAGCAGTACTCCACGCTGGTCTCGCGGACCCGGTCGATCACCACAAGCCGGTCGGGCAGGTGCAGCACCAGGTCACGCTGGTCGCCCGGGCGGGTCAGGCGGTAGCGGATCGGCTCGAACTGGAAGGCCAGGTCGTAGCCGAAGGCGCCGTACAGGCCGAGGTGCGGGTCGTCGGACCGGAAGGCCGCGATGATCTCGCGGATGGCGGTGAAGACGGTGGGCCTGCGGCTGCGCATCTCCTCGGGCAGCAGGTCCTCCGACTCGGGGACGTGCACCTCGACGTAGCCGTGGGTCGGCTCGGACACCGGCTTGCCGGCCGCCAGCAGGCAGGAGGCGACGACGGGCAGCACGACCTGGCCGCGCTCGTTGAGCGCGCGGGCGGAGATCCGCCGTCCCCGCGCCACGATCTCCAGGCAGGGATCGACGTAGCCGAACGCCCATCTGCTGTAACGGCCCGGGTAGTCCATGCCGGACGAGAAGGCCCCGCCGCGCCGCTCCCCCAGCGACGTGACGATCTCCTCCAGTGCCTCCTCGGGCACCTCGCGCACCCGGCGCTCGACCGCGATGCCGCCGGCCGTGGTATATCCGCTGATCTCCACTGTCCACGCCCCTTTTTTCGTATGCCCCGGGGCGGACACACAGAAGGCCGCCACTCATGGGGCGGCCGGTCTATTCGACGCGAATGCGAAAACGCCGCCTGTCAGCGGCGCCACCACTGGGAGGGTGCATGAGTTCGCATGCGTCAAGGGTAGCGGCGGGAGCCGTGATCATGCAACGCGGCATGACTGGAAGGGCGAATAGCGGATAGATATTCTGTTACTGGTCGGGAAACCTCACTCTCGGCGCGGGCCGTCCGCTCGAGGCCGGGGAAGGAGGGGCCATGGTCCGCGTGCCGGTGCACAGCCGCCGCCCGGGAGAGCCGGGCGGGCCGAGAGGTACGGGCGGGGGTTCGAGCGGGCCGCAGGGCCGCCGGGTCCGGGTCCGCCGTGACGTGCCCGTGCCGATGCCGGACGGCGTGACCCTCCTGGCCGATCACTACGCGCCCGTCGGCGCCGACCGGCCGCCGACGATCCTGATCCGCACGCCGTACGGCAGGGGCGGGGTGGTCGGCTGGATGTACGGCTGGACCTTCGCCCGGCACGGGTTCCAGGTGCTGCTGCAGAGCTGCCGGGGCGGCTTCGGCTCCGGCGGGCGGCTCGATCCCCTGGTCCACGAGCAGGAGGACGGCCTGGCGACGGTCGAGTGGATGCGGGCGCAGGCGTGGTACGGCGGCAGCTTCGCCATGCACGGGCCCTCCTACCTCGGCTACACACAGTGGGCGATCGCGGCGGAGACCCCCGACCTGCGCGCGATGTCCATCCAGGTGACCGCCTCGTGCTTCCGCGACGCGGCGTACGTCGGGGGGTCGTTCGCGCTGGAGTCGACGCTGATCTGGACGACGCTGACCGCGCACCTGGAGGGCAGGCTGGGCGGCGTGGCCGCGTTCATCGCGCCCCGGCGCACGCGGCGGGCCGTGCTGTCGGGCCGCCCGCTGCACGAACTCGACCTGCTGTCGGCGGGCAGGCCGCTGCCGTTCTTCCGCGAACTGCTGGCCCATCACGGCGAGACCCTCTGCACGTACTGGGACAAGGCGGACTTCTCCGCTTCCGTGGGGCAGGTCGGTGCGGAGATCACGATGACCGGCGGCTGGTACGACGTGTTCCTGCCCTGGCAGCTCAAGGACTACGCGGCGCTGCGGGCGGCCGGACGGCGGCCCTATCTGACGATCGGGCCGTGGTATCACGCCGACATCCGCCACGGGCGGGCCGCCAACGCCGACGCCCTGGCCTGGTTCCGCGCCCACCTGCTCGGCGACCCGTCGGGGCTGCGCCCCTCCCCCGTCCGGCTGTACGTCACCGGCGCGGACGAGTGGCGGGACGAGCCCGACTGGCCGCCGCCCGGGATGCGGCGCGAGCGCTGGCACCTGCAGCCGGGCTTCGCCCTGTCGCGGGACAACCCGGCGGGCGGCGAGCCGGACCGCTACCGCTACGACCCCGCGCACCCCACGCCGGTGCTCGGCGGCCCGGTGCTGATCGGCAACTCCGAGCCGAGGGACAACCGGCGCCTCGAGGCCCGGCGTGACGTGCTCGTCTACACCTCGGACGTGCTCGGCAGGGACACCGACATGATCGGCCCGGTGAGCGCCGAACTGTTCGTCCGCACCGGCAGGGAGCACACCGACTTCGTCGTACGGGTGTGCGACGTGCACCCCGACGGCACGTCGATGAACGTCTGCGAGGGCGTGCGCCGCCTGACCCCCGCCGACCGCGGCGACGAGGACGGCGTGCGCCGGGTGGAGATCGACCTGTGGCCGATGGGTCACCGGTTCCGCCGCGGCCACCGCATCCGGGTGCAGGTGGCGAGCGGCGCCTACCCGCGCATCGCGCGCAACCCGGGCACCGGCGCGCCGCTGACGGCCGGCACCCCCATGGTCGCCTCCGACCAGGAGATCCTGCACGACCCCCGCCATCCCTCCGCGGTGATCCTCCCCACGCTGCTCTGACCGATCGTCACATGATGAGCCGCGAGTAGCTCTCACGGCACCGGCCCGCGGTGACGGAGGAGGTCGGTGACGGCCTTGCCGGTCGCCGGGCTGAGCGGACCGGTGTGCTCCAGGCCCAGGTCACCGGCCAGGGCGGCGGTGCGCAGGCGCACCGTCGCCTCGACCAGCTCGGCGTAGGCGTCGACGGCCGTACGGGCGCGGCGCCATCCCGTGCCGAGGACGACGGCCGCGATGAGCAGGCCCGGCCACCACAGCGCCCCCACCGCCGCGTAGAGCAGCCCCCACCCGGCCAGCGTGGTGGCCCGGCCGAGCGTCTCGCGGGCCGCGGTGATCTCGGCGCGGACGGTCTCCGGTACGGTCAGCCACAGGTACGGCCAGACCGTGGCCAGGTCGAGGTCCAGCTCCCGGTCCAAACGGGTCGCGACCGCCTGCATCCGGTCGCCCATCCACGTGGGCCGCTCCGGTTCCTCCGTGCCGATGTGCCGCAGCCGCCGCCGTGCGGCGTCGAGCCCCGACGGGGGCGCCGCGCGGCCCGGCGCGCCGGAGACCGGGTCCTCTTCCAGGCGGGCGCGGGCCAGAGCGGCGGCGGCGTCCTCCCTGGCCTGGTGGTACCCCTCCACGGCTCGGGACCAGCGGGAGCGCCGGCGCCGGGTGAGCCGGGCGGCGGCCTGCCGCAGCGGTGGTGGCCAGGAACCCCATCCCTCGGCCAGCCAGAGCCGTTCGACCACGGCGGCCAGGGCCTGTGCGGCCACCCCGGCGGCGGCCGACCCCAGCAGGAACGTGGTGAGGAGCACCGCGGCACGCCCGGTGCCGTACGGCACGGTCCACTGGTCCAGCCGGGTCGTCATGAGACGTTCGTCGAACGGATGGGCATGCCCGAGCGTCGCCGCGGCGACCAGGGCGGCGAGGTACAGCGCCCCGGGCAGGACGAGCAGGGTCAGCCAGCGCTCGGCCAGCTTCTTCCCGAGCTCGGCCAGCAGGCCGCCCATGTCAGCGCAGCCGTTCGCGGGTCATCGGCGTCCCGCCGATGTCGCAGGACGGCGCGGCGCCGGAGCCGGGAGAGGGCCAGCGATACCGCGCGCACCGTCGCTGCGGGCACAGGTAGACGAACTCGCCCGGGTCGGGTTCGACGGCGAGAGCGCGCAGGCCACGCCCCGCGTTGCCGTACACCCCGAGCACGTCGCCGCCCGCCACCAGCGCCTCGTGCAGCCGGTCCAGCGGTCCGGCGACCTCCTCTCCGGAGCGAACGGCGGCCAGCAGCCGGTCGAGCGGCCCGGTGTCTCCCAGTGCCTCCAGATGCTCGCGGATGCCGGCCAGGTGGCCGCAGACATAGCCGATCGCGGCGGCCGTCCGATCGCTCATTCTCACCTCCGGGCGAGTCCCGGCGGAGCCGATGACCCACCAATCTGTAAGCGGCTCGGCCCGCACGGACGTTACGCTCGCACGGGTCCGACGCCGGGACAGGGGCCGTCATGCGGGAACAGCACCTCGCCGCCGTCCAGGCGCACCTGGCACGCATCCGGACACCCCGGGACGCATTGGCTCCCGAGGTGACGGCGGACATCCGCCGGCTGACGGAGGCGCTCGGCGACGACGAGGACCTCGACGCCGGGTTCGCGCTCGGCTGGCTGCACTGGTACCGCTACAGTGCCCTGCCCGAAGGCCAGGACCGCGACGAGCTGCGGGCCGCCCTGCGTGCCTTCGTCGGCTGTTTCGTGGCCGGCGCAGAACCGCTGCCCGAACCGCTGCTGCCCGTCCTCGCCGACATCGCCGAGCCCCTGGCGATCGCGATGACCCAGCAGGGGCTCCAGACGCCGGGACCGGACGGTCTGGAGGCCGCCGCCCTCGTCTGGCAGCGCATCGTGGCCGCGGCCGCGCCCGACGACGCCGCCCGGGCCCGGTACATCGGCGGCTGGGGCGTCTCCCTGCAGATGCTGGCCGAGCGGACCGGCTCGGCCGATCTCTTGGACGAGGCCGTCGAGACGCTGAGTCTCGCGGTCACCGTGGCCCTGTCGCGGGACGGCGACGTGCCCGAGCAGCGGCACCGGCTCGGCCGCGCCCTTCTGGACCGGTTCCGCCGCACAGCGCGCCGGGTGATCTGAGCGCGGCGATCGAGGCCGCACGGCTCTCGGCCGACGCCGTCCCCGGGAGCGGCACCTACCAATGGCTGCTCGGCGCGGCGCTGCGCGCCAGGTTCGACGTCACCCAGGCGCCCGCCGACCTGGACGAGGTCGTCGAGGCGAATCGCCGGGCCGTGGCCGCCGCCACGCCCGGCCACCCCGACCACGCCGGCTTCCTGGGCAACCTGGCAGGCGCGCTGAACACGAGGTTCGAGCGCACAGGCGAGGCCGCGGACCTCGACGCGGCGATCGCCGCCTTCCGGACCGCCGGGTTCTGGTACAACACGGGCGTCCTGCTCGTCACACGGTTCCGCCGTACGGGCGACGTCGCCGACCTGGACCTCGCGATCGAGGCGTACCGGCAGGCCCTGACGACGCGGGACGGGCCGGCCCACCACGTCCTCGGCAACCTCGCCGTGGCCCTGCGGACCAGGTTCGACCAGACGGGAGACACGCACGATCTCGAGGCCGCCATCGAAGCGGGCGGCGAGTCCCTGGCCCGCACCCCCGCCGACGACCGCGGCACGCCGCTCACCAATCTCGGCATCTCCCTGCTCGACCGCTTCGGCGTGACGGGCGGACGAGAGGACCTGGAACGAGCGCTCGCCCTCAGCGAGGAAGCCGTTCGCGCCGTCCCGCCGGGCCGGCCGGAGCGCGCCGCCGCGTTGAACAATCTGTGTCTCGCGCTCCTGCGGCGCCATGAAACGGACGGAGCATCGGACGACATCGAGCGAGCCGTGTCGGTCGGCCGGGAGGCCGTCGACGCCACCCCGCCCGGTGATCCGGAGCGCCCGGCCCGGATGAGCAACCTGGCCCTCGCCCTCCGGCTGCGGTTCGAACTCCGCCGCTCGTCGGCCGACCTCGACGCGGCCGTCGAGATGGGCACGCAGGCCGTCGGCGCGATCCCCGCCGGCCACCCACGCCGCGCGACCCTGCTGTCGGACCTGGGCACCGCACACCACGTGCGCTACCGGCGTACGGGTGATTTCCACGACCTCCAGGCCGCCGTCGAGGCCTTCCAGGGCGCCGCGGACGCGATGCCGGCAGGGCGCCCGTTCCGGGCGGGCGTGCTGCACAACCTCGGCGTGGCACTGCGGGACCGCTTCACACTCACCGGCGACGTGTCGGACCTCGACATGGCGATCAGAGCGGGACGCGAGGCGGTGGACGCGACCCCGCCCGGCTCGCCGACGCGGTCGATCTTCCTGGCGACGCTCGCCGAGGCACACGGCGACCGCTCCAAAGCGACGGGCGCACCCGATGACCTGCACGCCGCCGTCGCCGTCGCCCGGGAGGCCGTCGAGGCGACCCCTGACGGCTCACCACACCGAGCCGTGCACGTCGCCTTCCTCGGCAACGCGCTGCGCGCCCGGGCCGAGCGTTCCGGCGAAGGCGCCGGGGAGGCGCTGGCCGCCTACCGGAGCGCGCTTGGCGACCCGTCGGGCCCGCTGGACCTCCGGATCTCCGCCGCCAGGGCCGCGGCGGACCTGGTACACGACACGCGGCCGGCACTCGCCGCGGACCTGCTGGAGGCCGCGGTCGCCCTACTGCCCGAGACGATTCCGGCGGGCCCGAGCTGGAGCGACAGGCAGCACGAGCTGAGAACCTACGCACGGCTGGCCGCCGACGCCGCCGCGCTCGCGCTGTCCGTCCCCTCCGCCGGGCCGCCGCAGCGGCGGGGCGGGTCCGAACCGCCCGCGCTGCGGGCCCTGCGCCTGCTGGAATCCGGCCGGTCGATCCTGCTGGGCCGCATCCGGCAGAGCCCGCCGCTGCCCGGCCTGGCCGAGCTGTGCGCCGCCGCGGAGGACGGCCCGATCGTGGTGTTCAACGTCAGCCGCTACCGCAGCGACGCGATCCTGCTCACCCCCGACGGCGTCGACCACCTTCCGCTACCCGGTCTCGCCGCCGCCCCCGAGCGGTTCCATGCCTTTCTCACCGCGTTGCAGGGTGCCGGCGACCCCGAGGCGGGATGGCGGGAGAGGGTGGCGGCGCAGGACGACATCAACGCCACCCTGGAATGGCTGTGGGACGCCGCCGCGGCTCCGGTGCTGGACGCGCTCGGCTGCCCGGCGCCGCCGCCGGACTCCGGCACCCCGTTGCCGCGGGTCTGGTGGGTGCCCGGCGGCATGCTGAGCGTGTTCCCGCTCCACGCGGCCGGCCACCACCGCGCCGCCGACAGCCGTACGGTCCTGGACCGGGTTGTCTCGTCGTACGCTCCGACGGTCCGTGCCCTCCTCGACGCACGACGTCCGCCCCCCGGCCGCCGGGGGCGCGCGGCCCCCGGCCGGCCCCCTGGTCGTCGCGATGCCGCAGACCCCGGGTGCCGCGCCACTGCCCTATGCCGCGGAGGAGGCCGAGCTGCTCCGTGCTGTGTTGCCCGGCTCGCTCGTGCTGACCTCCCCTGCCCGCGACGCGGTGCTGGCCGCGATGGCGGACGCGCCGATCGCCCACTTCGCATGTCACGGCGTGAGCGAGGCCCTCGATCCGGCGAGGAGCAGGCTGCTGCTGGCGGACCACGAGACGGCCCCGTTGACCGTGGCCGATCTCGCCGCGGCCGGTCTGAGCGGCGCCGAGCTGGTCTACCTGTCGGCCTGCAGCACCGCGCAGATGAGCGTCGTCACGCTGGGCACGGTCGAGCTCGCCCAACCGGCCCGGACCGAGCTGCCGCAGCTCGCCGCCCTCGTCGGGCGGCTGAACCGCGGACGTGACCTGCTCGACGAGGCCATCACGCTCGCCGCGGCGTTCCAGGCCATCGGCGTCCGCCACGTCGTCGGCACGCTGTGGGAGATCGACGACGCGATCACCCTGGAGCTCGCCGACGCCTTCTACCAGGGCCTTCGCACCGAGAACGGAGCCCTGGACCTCGGCCGGTCCGCGCAGGCCCTGCACCACGCGGTGCGCGCCGTACGCGACCGGCTCCCGCGGACGCCCTCGCTGTGGGCCCCCTACCTGCACGCCGGAGCCTGACGGGCGGAAAGTCGCCGGGGATACTCCTAGAGGTCCTCGGCGAGCGCGAGCAGGCGGGTGACGGTGTTCCAGTTGCGCATGGTCGCCGGGCCGGTCGAACGCTTCTCCAGGAGCGGCGGCAGCTTGGGACGCCGCAGCCCGTCGGGGAAGTAGATGTAGAGCTCCCGCTCGCCCATCCGCATCTCCTCAGGGGCGTACGCCGCCGGATCGATGCTCGCCAGCCCCTCCCGGTCCGGCGGCCGGGCCAGGAAGACCACGGCGAACCTGGCGGGGTCCCGGACCTCCAGGGGGTTGCGCTCCACCACGCCGCGAAGCTGCTCGGCCGTACGGACGATCACCGCCACGGACAGGCCGAACTCCTCCCGGAGCCCGCGCTCGATCGCGGTGGCGATCGACTAGGCGTCCCCGTCCGCCGTGAACAGGGCGTTCCCGCTGCGCAGGTGCGTGCGGACGTTCCCGTACCCGAGCCGTTCCAGCAATGTTCTGAGATCGGCCATCGCCAGCGTGGTGGCGGGGTTGACGTTGATGCCGCGCAGCAGCGCCACGTAGCGCATCGCATCGCCTCCTTCCGGCGGGAGGCTACCGCCCGTTCCTGTCAGACGGCGTCAGGTATCGGGCCGGCATGTGGTCGGGGGCCTCCCCCGCGATCGTCGCTGGGCGCGCCAACACGACCGTTCGGCGATTGGTGATCCCCCTGTTACCCATGGGTCCTTACGCTGCCGCCGAGTAACCGTCCCGCTGGTCCGCGCGACGGCCCCGTCACGCGGATCCGCCGGTCACGCCTGGTCCGTGTCCGATTGGAGAACGTGTGACGACCCCCCGCGCCGACCGCGGCCGCAACCCCGACCGGAGCCCGCTGAACCTGGCTGCTCCTGCTGCCGATCGCGATCCCGCTCATCCCGCCCCTGTTCAACGCCGACGAACCGCGGCTGTTCGGCATCCCGATGTTCTACTGGCTGCAACTCGCCTTCATCATCCTCGGCGTGACCACGACCACCCTCGTCTACCGCGCGACGAGGAGGAGCCGGTGAAGACCACCGAGATCGTCATCTTCACGCTCCTGTTCCTGGTCGTCAGCGGCCTGGGATTCGTGGCCGCCCGCTGGCGCCGTCCCGGCGACCTCGCCACCCTCGACGAGTGGGGCCTCGGCGGGCGCAGCTTCGGCAGCTGGATCACCTGGTTCCTGATCGGCGGCGACCTCTACACGGCCTACACGTTCGTGGCCGTGCCCGCCCTGATCTTCGGCGCGGGCGCCATGGGCTTCTACGCCGTGCCGTACACGGTGGTCGTCTATCCGATGGTGATGCTCGTGCTGGTCCGGCTGTGGTCGGTCTCGCACGTGCACAACCTCGTCACGCCGGCCGACTTCGTCCGCGTGCGCTTCGGCTCCCCCACGCTGGCGCTGCTCGTGGCGATCACCGGCATCGTCGCGACCATGCCGTACATCGCCCTGCAGCTCGTCGGCATCGAGGCGGTGCTGAAGACGATGGGGCTGACGGGCGACCTGCCGCTGATCATCGCGTTCGCGATCCTCGCGGCCTACACCTACCAGTCCGGGCTGCGCGCCCCCGCGCTGATCGCGTTCGTCAAGGACTCGCTCATCTACCTGGTGATCCTGGTCGCGATCATCTACATCCCGGCCAAGCTCGGCGGCTGGGCGTCGATCTTCGACGCCGCCAAGGCGAAGTTCGACGCGACCCCGGCTCCGGGCGACGGCACCCTGCTCAACGCCAACAACCAGCTCCAGTACGTCACGCTCGCCTTCGGCTCGGCGCTGGCGCTGTTCCTCTATCCGCACAGCGTCACCGGGATCCTCGCCTCGCGCAATCGGAACGTGATCAAGCGGAACATGTCGGCCCTGCCGGCCTACAGCCTGCTGCTCGGCCTGATCGCGCTGCTCGGCTACATGGCGATCGCGGCGGGGGTCAAGCCGATCGGCAAGGACAGCAACACGATCGTGCCGCAGCTGTTCGACAACGTGTTCCCCGACTGGTTCGCGGGAGTGGCGTTCGCCGCCGTCGGCATCGGCGCGCTCGTACCGGCCGCGATCATGTCGATCGCGGCGGCCAACCTGTTCGCCCGCAACATCTACCGGGAGTACATCAACCGGAACGCCACCGCCGCCCAGGAGGCCACGGTCAGCAAGGTCGCTTCGCTGGTCGTGAAGATCGGCGCGGTGCTGGTCATCCTGCTCATCGACCCGCAGTTCTCTATCGACCTCCAGCTCATCGGCGGCGTGATCATCCTGCAGACGCTCCCGTCGGTCGGCCTCGGCCTGTACACCCGGTGGTTCCACCGGGGCGGCCTCATCGCGGGCTGGGCCGCGGGCATGGCGGCCGGGATGCTGCTGCTGTACAACATCGCCAACCCGGCCACCAACCACGCCCACTTCGGCGGCTCGGCCTTCCCGCTGTCGCAGCTCGGGTTCGACACCAAGATCACGGTGTACGCCGGGTTCCTCGCGCTGATCGTCAACCTGGTCGTCGCCGTGCTCGGGACCTTCGTGGCCCGCGCGTTCAAGAGCGCCGACGGCCCGGACGGCACCCGGCCCGAGGACTACTTCGCCGACCAGGGCGACCCGCGCGTCCACGAACTGGAGACGACCGCGCCCGCGTCCTGAGGATGCGTACGGACTTGTGGCCGTCTTGACGGGGCGGCGCGCGCCGCGTCAAGACGGCCACAAGCGTGCGGTGGCACAAAGAGGCATCACCTCGGACATCGAAGGAGCGAAGGATGCCTCTCACCAACGACCTGATCGTCACCGGCGGCCACGTGATCGGCATGGACCCGGCGGTGCCGGACGGCCCGGCCGACGTCGTCGTCCGCGACGGCGTGATCCTGTCGGTCGGCCCCGCCGCCGAAGCGTCCCCGGAAGCGGAGGTCGTGGACGCCTCGGGCTGCGTGGTGATGCCGGGCCTGGTCGACACCCACCGCCACACCTGGCAGTCCGCGCTGCGTCACATCGGGCTGGACTGGAGCCTGATGGACTACCTCGGAGCCGCGTTCCTCCAGTTTGGGCCGAACTTCCGGCCCGAGGACGTCTACGCGGGCACCCTGCTCGGCGCGCTCGGCGCGCTGGAGGCCGGGATCACCACGCTGGTCGACTGGTCCCACATCCAGAACACCCCCGAGCACAGTGACGCCGCCGTGGCCGCGCTCCGCGACAGCGGGATCCGCGGGGTCTTCGCCTACGGCTGGCCCCAGGTCGACCCGCTCGCCTGGGTGGGCGACCACAGCGACGCGGAGCTTCCCGCCGACGTCCGCCGGGTCAGGGACGTGCTCCGCGACGACACCGCCCGCGTGACGATGGCCCTGGCGGCGCGCGGCCCCGAGATGTCGGCCCCCGCCGCCGCCCGGCGCGACCTGCTGCTCGCGCGGGAGCTCGGGCTGCGGGTCACCATGCACGTCGGCTCCGCCGACAAGGTGGGCAGCGTCGGATGGCTGCACGACGAGGGCCTGCTCGACGAGACGATCACCCTGGTGCACGCGAGCGCGACCGGCGACGACGAGCTGAAGGCCGCCGCCGACGCGGGCGTGACCGCGAGCGTGTCGCCGTTCATCGAGATGACCATGCCCGGGCTCGGCACGCCGGCGACCGGCCGTCTCCTGCGGGCGGGCCTCGTCACCGGCCTCAGCGCCGACACCGAGGTCGCCTCCTCGGGAGACATGTTCACGCAGATGCGCGCGGCCCTGGCCCACCACCGGTTCACGCAGGACCCGGCGCCGCTGGCCGCCGCCGACCTGCTGCGCATGGTGACCGTCGACGGCGCCGCGGTGGCCGGGCTGTCCGCCGTCACCGGCAGCCTCACGCCCGGAAAGCGAGCCGACCTGATCGTGGTCGAGGCGGGCACCCCCGCCATGGCGCCGATGCTGGATCCGCGCGCCGCCGTCGTCCTCGCCGGCCACCCCGGACTGGTCCGCACGGTCGTCAGTGACGGCGTGGTCGTCAAGCGGGACGGTGTGCTCACCGGGCCGGTCGGGCGGGCCATGGACGCCGCGGCGGAGAGCCTCGCCCACCTCCGCGAAACCGTGCCCGGGGCGCTTCGCGCCTGAGAGCGAAGTGCTCTGCACCCGAAGGCGGGGTGCTCTCCCTCTGAGGGCTCAGGCTCGGCCGATGATCGTGGCACAATCCCGGCATGGCGGTCATGTTCCGGGTGCTCGGCCCGGTCGAGGCGTACGTCGACGGCGTCTCCGTCGACCTCGGCGGGCCGCGGCCCCGGTTGCTGGTGGCCCGCCTGCTGATCGCCAGGGGCGCGACGGTGTCGGTGGACGCGATCCTCGACGACCTGTACGACGGCACGCCGCCGCCGCGCGCCCAGAGCACGCTGCACAGCTACATCTCCAACCTGCGCCGGGTGCTCGAACCCGGCCGTGCTCCCCGCACGCCCTCGTCCGTGCTCGTCAGCCGCCCGCCGGGGTACGCGCTCGGGCCGCACGAGGTGGACGCCGACGAGTTCGTCCGCCTGGCCCAGGCCGGCGAGCCGGAACGCGCCCTGGCCCTGTGGCGCGGCATGCCGTACGAGGAGTTCGGCGACGTGCCCTGGCTCCGGCCGGAGATCGAGCGGCTCGCCGAGGCGCATCTGGTGACGCGGGAACGGCTCCTGGCGGGGCGGGTGGGCGACCCGCACGTGGTGGGCGAGCTGGAGGCCCTGGTGGCCGCGCACCCCCTGCGGGAGGGGCTGTGGGAGCTGCTCGCCCGCACGCTCTACGCCCTGGGGCGGCAGGCGGACGCCCTGGACGCGCTGCGTACCGCCCGGGCTCACCTGGCCGAGGAGCTCGGCCTCGACCCCGGCCCGGCGCTGCGACGCCTGGAGGAGGCGATCCTCACCCAGGACCCGGCCCTCGACGGCCCTCGCCCCCGGCCGGCGGGACCCTGCGGCGCGGATGGAGGCGGCACAGGTCGAAGCGGCACAGGCCGAGGCGGCGCGGGCGGACCGGCCGGAGCGGCAGGCCGTCGGCCGGGGGACGCAGCTCGACCGGCTCGACGAGCTGGCGCGGGACCTGGCCCGGGGAGTGGCACGGGAAGTGGCACGCGCGCGCCGAGGATCGCGGTGATCTCCGGCGAGCCGGGGATCGGCAAGACGTGGCTGGCGGAGGCGTTCGCGGATCGGCGGGCCGCCGAGGGCTGGCTGGTCGCCTGGGGCAGGTGTCACGAGACCTCCGGCGCGCCCGCGCTGTGGCCGTGGCAGCAGGTCGTCAGGGACATCGCCGCCCGGGTCCCCCCTTCCCCCGCGCAGGCCGCCGCCCTGCGGGTGCTGCTCCGCGACGCCGCCCCGGGAGACGACCCCGCCCCGGGGGCCGGACGGCCCGCCGAGGCGAGCGAGGCCCGGTTCCGGCTGCACCAGGCGACCGCGGCGTACCTGGAGACGGCCGCGGCCGACCGGCCGCTGCTCGTGATGATCGACGACCTTCAGTGGGCCGACACCGCGTCGCTGGGCCTGCTGTCCGACCTCGCGTTGCTGCTGCGCGGCGCGGTCGCCATCGTGATCACCGTGCGGTCCGGCGAGGGTCCGGCCGCGGTGTACGACACGCTCGGCCTGCTCGGGCGGCACGACGCCCTCCGCCTGCCGCTCGCCGGGCTCGACCCCGCCGCGGTCGCCGAGCTGTCGGGACTGCGCGACGCGGCGAGCGTTGCGGCGCTCGCCGAGCGCACCCGGGGCAACCCGCTGTTCATCCGCGAGACCCTCCGCCTGGCCGAGGACCAGGGCATCGAGAGGGCGCTCATCGGGGTGCCCGAGGGCCTGGCCGATGTCCTGCGCCGCCGCCTGCTCGGCCTGCCCGCCCGGCACCGCCCCGCCATCGACGCGGCGGCCGTGCTCGGCACGGGCGCGGACCGGCGCCTGCTGGCCGAGGTCGTCGCGGACGCCTCGGGCGCGGCCGTGGACGAGGCGCTCGACGCCGCGACCGCCATCCGCATCCTGGACGAGGACCTGCGCTTCACCCACGACCTGGTCAGGGAGACCGTCTACGCCGACATCCCCCCGCGCCTCCGCGCGGGGCTGCACCTGGCCGCGCTCCGGGCGCTCGAACTGCGGCCGGTGGCGGACCTGGCGGTCCTCGCCAGGCACGCGCTGGCCGCCGGGCCCGCCGCCGTGGCCGACGCGGTGCGCTGGGCCTCGGCCACGGCGGTGCAGGCGGCCGGGCGGCACGCGTACGAGGACGCCGCGCAGTGGTGGCGCCGGGCGGCCGAGGCGCACGGGACGCTGCCCGGCGCGGACCCCCGCGAGCACGTCGAGCTCCTGCTCCAGCTCGTCCGCGCGCAGCTCGCCGCCGGCCACGGCTTCTCGGCCCGGCAGACCCGGGCGGAGGCGGTGCTCTCGGCCGACAGGTCGGGCGACCCGCTGCTCGCCGCGCGGGCGCTGACCAGCCTGGACGCCCCGGGGTTGTGGAAGTTCTACACCTACGGCGACATCGAGCTGCACACCGTGCGGCGCATCGAGGACGCCCTCACCGCGCTGCCGGAGGGCGACTCGGAACTGCGCTGCAGGCTGCTCGGATGCCTGGGGATGGAACGTTACGACGGCTCTGCCGACCCCCGCTGCGACACCGCCACGGCCGAGGCGGTGGCGATGGCCCGCCGCCTGGTGGCCTCCGGGGAGGCCGGCCCGGAACTGCTGGCGATCACCTTGAACGCCCGGTATCTGGGCGTGCAGCTCCCCGAATACATGGCGGAACTCGACGCGATCGGCGAGGAGCTCACCGGGCTCGGGCTGCCCGGGTTCGAGCTGCTCGGCTACATGATCAGAGAGCGGACCCGGATCGACCTGTTCGACATGGCCGGCGCCGACCGGGCCGCCGAGCGGGCGGGAGTGCTGGTCGAGCGGCTCGACCTGCCCTGGCCCCGGTTCCAGCACCTGATCTGGACCGGGACCCGGCGCCTGCTCGACGGCGACTTCGAGGGCGCGGGCAACGCGTACGCCGCGGCGGCCGAGGCCGGGGAGCGGCTCAACCTGTGGCACACGAGCAGCACGCTCTCGTCGGCGCTGCTCACCCGGCACTTCGCGATGGGGGACTACGACGGCGCCGAGGAGTTGATGGCGCACTACTCCCCCTTCCCCGCCCACCGGCAGGTGATGGGCGTGCTCATCGGCGACTGGCGGGGCGACCGCACGGCGGCCGAGGCGGCGCGTGAGCAGGGCTGGCACCCGCTGCCGCGCGACTTCGGCGAGCTGCCGGGACTGTGCCTGCAGGGCGAGGCCCAGATCGTCGCGGGCGACCACGAGGCGTGCGCCCGCACCTACCGCAGGCTGCTGCCGTACGAGGACAGGATCGCCTTCGGGGCGGGGACGTTCTGCGCGGGGCCGGTCGGCTACTACCTGGGCCGGATGGCGCACCTGGGCCGGGCGGCCGGGCCGGAGACGGCGCGGGCGCATCTGGAGGCGGCGCAGAAGCGCTGCGCGGCGAACGGGCTCACCTGGTGGGCCGGCAGGATCGCCCGCGAACGCGAGGCCGTACGCGGATGACAACCGGCCGGGAAGCGGGCCGCAAGTGGACGTTGAGTGGCGGTGAAGGGGGCGCGGCCATCGTGGGGCCATGACAACACCGACGCAGACCCGGCGCCGTCCGGGCGACCCCGCTCCCGACCTCGTCACGTTCCTCGTCTTCCACGCCGGCCTGCGGCGCGAGTTCGGCAGGCTGGCCGAGGTCCTCGACCGCTGCGACCCTCGCGACGAGCGGCGCCGCGCGGTCGTCGACGAGCACCTCGCGCTGCTGCTGCGCGCCCTGCACCATCACCACACCGAGGAGGACGAGGCGATCTGGCCGCTGCTTCGCGGTCTCGTCCCGGAGGCCGCCGCGACGCTGGACCGGCTGGAGGCCGACCACCAGGAGATGGACACCGTCATCGGCAGGCTCTCCGGCGGCGGCAGGCCGGCCCGCGAGGTCGCGGCAGACCTGCGCACGCTCGACCGCCTGCTGAACACCCACCTCGATCTGGAGGAGTCCGAGGTCGTCCCGCTGATCAGGGAGCACGTCAGCGCGGCCTGGTGGGAGGAGTCGGGCAAGAAGGTCACCAAGAGCCACGGCCGCGATCTGCCGATGCTCGCCGCCTGGCTGCTCGACCTCGCCACCCCCGCCGACCGCGACCACATCTTCAAGACCGCTCCGGCCATCATGCGGATCCTCTACCGGCTCTCCTGGCGCCGGGTCTACGAGCGCCGGGTCTCCCAGGTATACGGGTGACAGGTGTACGGGTGACCCCGCCGGCGGCCTCCGCCACGGCGGTGCGGAGACCGCGCCAGGGTGGTCGCGCCGCCGAGGTCCGGGGAGATCCTGCGCGCCTCGCGGCGGACCCTGACGTACTCCTCGTACCCGTGGTAGCCCCGGTCGTCGGCGCAGGTCATTGCCGAGTATGAGGGGCTCGTCCAGACGCGGGCGTTGCCGAGGGCGGCGTCGGCGAAGCCCGAGCCGTCGCCGTGCCGGGCCTTGTCCACCGCCTCGGCGAACGCGAGCCATCGGGAGTCGCCGGGCCCGGGATCGGGGGCGAACCCGAACCACCGTAGGTAGGAGCCGGTCAGCTTTCCCCGGCCGAACCGCTCCGAGGTGACCGGGATCGGCGACCTGTCGGCCCGCGCGGTGAGGTCGCGCCACACCTTCCCGGCGTCCTCGCCGTGCAGGGCGCAGGCGGCGGTCTGCGCGCACCAGGCGGTGAAGCGGCCGAATATCCGCTGCAGGTCCCGGTAGCCCAGCAGGCTCTGGTTCGTCCGCCGGCGGTCTGGTCGACCACGCCGTCCAGATACATGGCGCGGACGCGTTTCCGGGAACAGCCGTAGATAGGCCTCGGCCGGCACCCCTCCGGCGGACTCGGAGAGGCCCCCCGATCGGACGTAGGGACATCCCCCCGCGGGCAGGAGGGAGCGCCGGAACGGGCGGTGTGTGATCACCGGGCGCCTGCGCGAGCGGGAACCGCGCCCGCCCGAGCGGACCGTATCCGCGGTACGGCTACCGCCCGGCGGACGGCCCCACGAGGAAGCGTTTGATCGCGTCGTCGATGAGCGCCTCGCCCTGAGACATCGTGATCCGCCGGGACGTGACGAGCGCCGAGATGCCCTGAAAGGTCGCGGCCAGCAGCAGCGTCAGCCGGCCGACGTCGCCCGCGTCATAGGCGCCCGCTCCGACGCCCGCGCTCATGATGCCGGTCATGATGTCGAACAGGCGCTCCGCGGCGCTTAGGACCGCCTGCGACGGGGCGTCCACCTTCGCCGCGAACATGAGATCGAGCAGTGCCGGCTCCCTCACGGCGAACCTCACGTACGCCGAGGCCGCAGCATGAAGGGCGCGTGCATGGTCGCCGGGCTCGCCGGCAGCAGCCTCGCGAATCTCGTCGGCGAGCCGGACGAAGCCCCGTTCCGCCAACGCGTCGAGGAGCGCACTCCGATCGATGAAATGACTCCGGGGGGCTCCATGACTGACGCCCGCCTCACGCGCCAGTTCCCGGAGGGACAGGGCGTCGATCCCACGCTCGCGCAGCACCGCCTCCGCCCGGTCGAGCAGCACGGCACGGAGATTGCCATGGTGGAAAGGCCGAGCGGTCACGACCTCATCGTACTGAATCTAGACATTGACTAGATACTAGACACTGTCTAGTCTGCGGGTGCGGCTCGCGCGATCCGACGACGCGGCCCAGCGATCGCCCCAGAGGAAAGAGACCTTGAGATGAGCGAGCAGAACATCGCACTGTGGCTGCCGAAGCGAGGCGCGCGCTTCGAGGTGGGACCCGCCCCCTACACACCCCCGGGGGCGAACGAGGTCGTCGTCCGAGTGCGGGCGGTCGCCGTGAACTTCATCGACGGCATACCGGGCTTCCTGTATCGCGTGGTCATGCCCTGGCTGACCTTCCCGGCCGTGGTGGGCTCGGATGTCGCCGGCGAGGTCGTCGAGGTCGGCACAGGCGTCACGCGGCTGCGACCGGGCGATCGCGTTGTCGGGCACGCGTTCGGCGTCGAGAAGTCGCAGAACCGCGCGGCGGAGGGCGCCTTCCAGCACTATGTCGTGCTCATGCAGCACATGGTCTCCCCGATTCCCGACTCGCTGTCCTTCGAGAGGGCCGCCGTGCTGCCGCTGGCGCTTTCGACCGCGGCGACCGGCATGTTCCAGCAGGACCACCTCGGGCTGGCGATGCCCGGCGCCGACCCCGTCGAGCGGTCGGAGACGGTGCTCGTGTGGGGCGGTTCGACGAGCGTCGGGAGCAACGCGATCCAGCTCGCCCGTAACGCCGGCTACCGCGTGGTGGCGACCGCCTCTCCGCGCAACTTCGACTACGTCAGGTCTCTGGGCGCGGCCGAGGCGGTCGACCGCCGCAGCCCCGCCGCGGTCGACGAGATCGTGGACCGGATCGGCGACAGCCCGCTCGCCGGCACGCTCGCCATCGGATCCGGGTCTCTCGCACCGGCGGTCGCGATCGCGTCCCGCACCACGGGCAGCAAGCGCGTCGCGTCGGCGCAGCCCGAGTGGCTCGTACGCATACGGCCCCCGTGGGCACGGCGACCCGGGGTGCGGGTGAGCGGGATCTGGGGCGGCACCCTCAAGGACAACGAGGTCGGACCCGCGATCTACACCGGCTTCCTCCCGACCGCGCTCGCCACCGGCGCCTACCGGGCCGCACCGGACGCGACCGTCGTCGGCCACGGACTCGCCCGCGTCCCCGACGCGCTGCGGCAGCTCCGGGGAGGCATCTCGGCGACCAAGCTCGTCGTCACCGTCTGAGCACGCGGCCGCAGGCGTGGCGGGGGCCACCGGTCCTGAGCCGGAGCGGGCCGCGCGTCGATCGGCGAATGCGGATCTATGCCGGGGACGGGAACGGTCCCTAAGCTCTCCTCGAAATGGTGCGTTTATGGGTTCTCGGCCAGTTCCGGGCCGAAGTGGGCGGGCGTCCTGTCGATCTGGGGCCGCCGCTGCAGCGGGCGGTGCTGGCGCGCCTGGTCTGCGCCGGCGGGCACGTGGTGTCGACCGACCGGTTCATCGACGACCTGTGGCAGGGCCAGCCCCCGCCGAAGGCGCTGGGCGCGCTGCAGGTCTACGTCTCCAACCTGCGCCGTCTCCTCGAACCCGGCCGCGCGCCGCGGACCCCGGCGAAAGTCCTGGTGACCGCTCCACCCGGATACGCGCTGCACCTCGACGCCGAGTCCGTCGACGCGTGGCGCCTCCCCACGCTCGTGAACACGGTGTCGGCCCTCCTCGCCGAGGGGGATCCGCCGGGGGCACTGCGCGTGGTCGACGAGGCCCTGGCGCTGTGGAGGGGGGCCGCCTTCGCCGAGTTCGGCGACGAGGACTGGGCGGTGCCGGAGGCGGCGCGACTGGAGGAGCTGCGGGTCCTGGCGGCCGAGTATCGCGCGGAGGCGAAGCTCGCGCTCGGCCGGCATGCCGAGGTGGTGCCGGAGCTGGAGCGGCACGTCGCCGACCACCCGCTGCGTGAGGACGCCGTACGGCTCCTTGCCCTCGCCTACTACCGCTCCGGACGGCAGGCCGACGCCCTGGCGGCGCTGCGCAGGACTCGGGCCAGGCTTGCGGAAGAGCTGGGCATGGACCCGGGACCTGCCCTGCGGGCGCTCGAAGCCGGCATCCTCGCGCACAGCGAGGCCCTCGACGCGCCGAAGACCGTCACCGCGCCCGCATCTCCGGCCCTGCCACCCGCCGCACAGGCAGCGGCCGCGCAGTCACCGCGCGCTCCGTCACCGGCCGCGCCGCCGCCCCGGATGATCGGCCGTACGGCGGAGCTCGCCCGCCTGGTCTCCGCCGCGGAGCAGGCCGGGCGCGGGTTCCGCGTCGCCTGGGTCGGCGGGGATCCCGGCGCGGGCAAGAGCACGCTGGCCGACGCCCTGCTGCGCCGTCTCGGCGACGAGGGCTGGCGGGTCGCGGTCGGCCGGTGCCCCGAGACCCTCGGCGGAGTGCCTCCCGCGTGGGCGTGGACCGAGGTTCTGCGGACACTGTTCTCCGCTCATCCCCCGGATCCCGCGACGGAGGCGCGGCTCGCGCCCCTGTTGAAGGAGGACTCCCCCGGTGCCGGTCAGTTCCGGCTCGCCCAGGCGGTGGGCGACTACCTGGAGAGCGTGCCGGGACCGCTGCTGCTCGTGCTGGAGGACGTGCATCGCGCCGACGACACGACCCTCGAGTTGCTGCGCCACCTGGGGGCCAGGCTGGCGGGCACCGCGATCCTGGTGGTCCTGACCCACCGGCCGTCCGAGGCCGGCGACGACCTGATGGCGACCGGAGCCGCCCTGGCCGTGCAGACGGCCGAGAACGTGACCCTGCGGGGGCTCGGGGAGGACGACGTCCGGCGCCTGCTGGTGGAACGATCCGGCATGGAGGTGGACCCCGGCACCGTCCGGACGGTCGCCGAGCGCACGGGAGGCAATCCGCTGTTCGTGGCCGAGACCGCCCGGCTGCTGGCGACCGACGGCGTGTCGGCGGCGCACTCGCTGCCGCCAGGGGTCCGCGACCTCATCCGCAGGCGGATCGCCCGTCTGCCCGCGACGGCGCAGACGACCCTGCGCAACGCCGCCGTCATGGGCCGGGACGCCGACATCGATGTGCTGGTCGCCGTGCAGGACGGCGACGAGGAGACCGTCCTCGACGGCCTGGAGGCGGGAGTGCTCGCCGGGCTGCTCACCGAGCCGGCCCCCGGCAGGGTCCGGTTCACGCACGTCCTGGTCCGCGAGACCCTCTACGAGGACATCTCCCGGCTGCGCCGTACGCGGCTGCACGCGAAGGTCCTCACCGCGCTGGAGCGGGTGCACCCGGGCGACGTCGGCGCGCTCGGCTACCACGCGCTGGCCGCCGCCACGCCGGCCACGGCGCGCGCGGCCGCGGAGTACGCGCGGAGGGCGGCCGAGCAGGCGTCCGGCGTGTACGCCCACAGGGAGGCGGCGACCCTGCTCGAGGGCGCACTCGAGGCCCTGGACCTCGCGACCGAGCCCGCGGACGACCTCCGGCTGGACCTGCTGTGCCGCCTGGTCTCCGCGCAGGCGAGCGCGGGTGACCTCGTACGGGCGGCGGCCACGCGCAAGCGTGCCCTGGCGATGGCTCGGCGGCTCGGCGACCCCCTCGCCGTCGCCCGCGCCGCGGTCGCCAACGACGCGCCCATGATCTGGAAGAACGACCCCGCTGCCGACCCCGACCTCGTGGACGCCATCCGCTCCTGTCTGCCGGTCGTGTCCGGCGAACCGCGCTGCCGGCTGCTCGCCGCCCTGGCCTACGAGATGGGCGGTCACGACGAAGAGCTCGTGGCGACCGCGAGCGCCGAGGCCGTCGAGATCGCCCGCGGCCTCGGCGACCCTCGCCTGCTGTGCCTGGCGCTCAACGCGCGCTACTGGGCGACGTTCGTGCCGGGCCACCGCGACGAGCTGGAGGCGATCGGGCACGAGCTGCTGGAGATCTCCGCCCGGGACGGGCTGCTCGGCTACCAGACCGTCGCTCACCACGCGCTGAGCATGGTCGCCCTGGGGCGCAACGACTGGGCCACGGCCCAGACGCACGCCGCGCGGGCGGTGGAATACTCCACCAGCGGCCAGTTGGGCCTCGTCCTGGCCATCATCGCGTTCCTCGACGCCCTTCGCCTCCTGGTGGAGGGAGAGTTCGAGCGGGCCGAGGCGGCCTACACGGTGCTGTCCGGCCGGATGGGAGAGGCGGGGGGCCAGAACGACGTGGTCTTCGGGAGCCTGGCCCGGTTCGTCGTACGCCTCGCCTGTGGCCGTGCGCACGAGTCGGTGGCCGAACTCGCCGCCGCCCGCGCGGCCATCCCCGACGAGATCGACGAGTTCTACGTAGGCGCGCTGGTCGCCGCCGGGCGTCTTGAGGAGGCCAGGTCCGCCTGGCCGGACCGCTGGCCGACCCCGTGGGTCTATCACACGATCAACGTGGTGCTCCGCGCCGGCACCGCGATGGCCCTCGGCGCCCGGGAGGTGGCCGAGGAGTGCTACCGGCTTCTCCTTCCGTTCCGGGGTGAGATGGCCGGCCTGCACACCGTCGCGATCACGCTCGGCCCCACCGGCCTCGTGCTCGGGCGGCTGGCGGAGTTCCTGGGCGATCCCGCCGCGGCGGCGGAGCACTACGCGACGGCCGCGGCCGTCGCCGGACAGCTCGGTTCGCCGCACTGGCGTGAGGAGGCGACGCGGGCGCTCGACACGCTGAAATCGTGAGGACGGCGCCGCCAAGTGGCCGCCAAACAGGCGTTTAGCGGGCGGGGCCACCGTGGTTCCGAGACCGATTCGGACATCATGGAGGCTCTCGTTGGACACGCCCGACCTCACCGGGATCCGTATCATCCACCGCGCCATGCGCGGCGACCTGCACCGGCTCCGCGCGCTCGCCGATGACCTCGACGCGGGACGCGGACGGGCAGACTCCGCCCGCGCCGCCGCCGTCGCCCGCTACGCGGAGGACGTCTGTGCGGCGATCCATCACCACCACACCAGGGAGGACGAGGTCGTCTGGCCGGTGATCGAGCGGTCGGCGGGCGCCGCCGTGGACCTCGCCGACCTCTCCGACGACCACTCCGAACTCGACCCCCTGCTCGACCGGGTCCGCACCACGGCACGGGCCTTCGCGAGCGGCCGGGGCGTCGGCGACCTGGCGGCCGCGCTGCGCACGCTGTCGGAGCTCATCGACGAGCACATCGAGGAGGAGGAGCGCAGGATCTTCCCGGTCATCGAGAAGTACGTGCCGGCAGCCGAATGGAAGGAGATGGAGAAGTCGCTCAGGGGCGGCGACCCGCGTTTCGAGCTCGCCTGGGTCGACCGGTACGCGAGCCCGGACGAGATGGCGCACATCCGCAAGCTCGCCGGGCCGGTCCTCAGCCTGCTGCTGATACTGCTGCGCCCCGGCCACCGGCGCCGCCAGCGGATCGTCTTCGGAAGCTGAGCGGACATGGCACGACGCTCCCGCCTGTTCAACCTGGCGATCAAGTGCATCTGCGACTGGCACGTGCGCACCTACCGCAGGACCGGCGGGCGCAGGCCCGCCACCATGCGCGGCATCCCCGTCCTGCTCCTCACGACCCGGGGCCGCAGGACCGGCCTGCCCCGGACCCGGCCGGTCGGGTACGGCAGGGACGGCCGGCGCTTCGTCGTGATCGCATCGAACGGCGGCGACGACGCCACTCCCGCCTGGTGGCTCAACCTGCGGCACGACCCCGTCGCCGAGATCGAGGTGGGCGGCGCCGGCGGGCTCACCGCGCTCAAGGTGCGCGCCGTCGAGGCCACGGGCGAGGAGTACGAGCGCCTGTGGCGGATGATGAGCCGGCGGCACCCCGTCTACGAGGGGTACAAGGGCATGACGCCGCGCCACATCCCGGTCGTGGTGCTCGACCCCCTCGACGCCCTTCCGGCGTGACCCCGGCTGCCGGTACGCCGGGATGGCGGCCGGCCGAGGACCGGCACGACCCGCCGCGCCTCCGCCCCCCGTGAGGACGAGGTGGGGGACGCGGCGGAGCGTCAGGGCTTCGTCGTGTCCGGCGCGGCGCGCTGGGCGTCGAACTCCTCGTCCGGGACGACCAGCTCGTTGCCGGCCAGGCCGGCCTCGCCGGAGACCGCGGCGAGCTCGGAGCCGAGCGACTCGTGGGGCGGCGGCGCGGTGCCTGCGGCCGACGCGGTCGGTCAGCAGCGACGACAGGGCGGCCACCAGGCACGCGGCCACGGCGAACCAGAAGGCGATGACCAGCCCCTGGTGGAAGGGGCCCGCGATGAGGTGCGGGAAGAACTCCTTGCTCGTCAGGTGGGCGCCACCGTCGGGCAGCCGGTCCAGGATGCCGCCGAGGAGCTGCCGGAACGGGTTGTATCCGAGGAACGCCGCGAACAGCACGGCGATCGGCGGCAGCTGGGCGATGCCCTCGGCCTGCGCGGCGGGCACGCCCTGGGCGACCAGCTCGTCGTGCATCGTGTGCGGCAGCGACTGCGCCAGACCCGCGATCATCAGGCTGAAGAACACGCCGATGGACAGGACCATCGAGGAGTTCTGGAAGGTGGCGGTCATGCCCGCGCCGACGCCGCGGGACTCCGCCGGGACCGAGTTCATGATCTCCGCACGGTTGGGCGAGGAGAACAGGCCGGAGCCGACGCCGTTGATCAGGATGAGCAGCGCGAAGACGCCGTAGCCGAAGTCCGTCGGCAGGGCCATCAGGGCGTAGAAGCTCGCCGCGGTGACCAAGGCGCCGCCGACCGTGAACATCCGCGGCCCGAACCGGTCCGACAGCCAGCCGGAGACCGGCGCCGACAGCAGGAAGCCCACGGTCAGCGGGATCATGTAGATGCCCGCCCACAGGGGCGTCTCCTCGAAGCTGTAGCCGTGCAGCGGCAGCCAGATGCCCTGCAGCCAGATGATCAGCATGAACTGCAGGCCGCCGCGCCCGAGGGCGGTCAGCAGGCTGGCGACGTTGCCCGCGAGAAAGGCGCGGTTGCGGAAGAGAGCGAGCCGGAACAGCGGCTCGTCCACCCTGGTCTCGATCCAGGCGAACAGCGCGAGCAGCAGGACGCCCCCGCCGAGCGCGGCGATCACCCAGGGGTTGCCCCAGCCCATCACGCCGGTCCCGTACGGCTGGATGCCGTAGGTGATGCCGACCAGCAGCGCGATGAGGCCGACGGCGAAGGTGGCGTTGCCCCACCAGTCCATCCGCGCCCGGCGCCGCACGCCGTTGTCCTTGAGCTTGACGTACGCCCAGATGGTGCCGAAGACGCCGAACGGCACGGAGACCAGGAAGATCGCCTTCCAGTTCACCGGGGCGAGGACCCCGCCAATGACCAGGCCGAGGAAGGAGCCCGCGATGGCGGCGATCGAGTTGATGCCGAGCGCGGTGCCGCGCTGGCGTACGGGGAAGGCGTCGGTGAGGATCGCGGTGGAGTTGGCGAACAGCAACGCGCCGCCGATGCCCTGCACGATCCGCCAGCCGATCAGCCACATCGCCCCGGCGTCGCCGTCCATCCAGGTCAGCGACAGCATTATCGAGCACAGGCTGAAGACCGCGAACCCGAGGTTGTACATGCGGACCCGGCCGAACATGTCGCCCAGGCGGCCGAACATCACCACCAGCACGGCCGTGACGACCATGAAGCCCATCATCATCCACAGCAGGTAGCCCGTGTTGCCGGGGTCGAGCGGGTTCAGGTGGATGCCGCGGAAGACGTCAGGAAGGGCGATCAGCACGATGGACTGGTTGATCGTCACCATCAGGACGCCGAGGGTGGTGTTGGACAGCGCGATCCATTTGTACCGCGAGGACGGCGCCGACTGCGGCGACGCCCCCGCCAGGGACTGGTTCGCTACGGCCACGGAGTGGTTCCCCTCCTCTTGGTCCGTACAGCGCACGGCCTGTTTCCGCGCAGCGCGCGACGGACGGACAGTTAGTTAGCGCAACTAAATTACCCCGATCGGATGACATCGATGTTTCGCGGGCATGCGCAATGAAGGCCCCTATGGGGCCCTTAAACAGATTTGGGCGTTATCTGACCTGATTTGGGGCGACTGGAGGAGGCCGCGTCAGGACGTGAGCGCCCCGGCGATCACGTCGACGAGGCTGTCCACCACCGTGTCCCGGTCGAGCCCGGGGTTCTCCAGCCACCAGTCGCCGATCGCCCGCACCATGCCGACGAACGCGTGGCCGAGCACCCGGGCGCGCACCGGGTCGGCGACGCCCTCCTCCGCGAGCACCGCGCCCAGTTCCTCGCCCACGCTGCGGACGATGGCGGCCATCTGCGTGCGGGTGCGGCTGTCCTCGGCGCTGGCCCGATGGAACAGGAAGCGGTAGAGGTTGGGGTTGGCCGAGATGGTCTCCAGGTACGCCTCGATGGTGCCCCGGGCGCGGACCCGGGGGTCGGCCATAGCCCTGGCGAACTCCGGGCGCAGCAGGTCGATCACGACGCGCGTGTGGCGTTCCGCGAGCGCCTGGTAAAGGCCGCTCTTGTCCCCGAAGTGGCGGTAGAGGATCGGCTTGGTGATCCCCGCCTCCGCCGCGATCGCGGCCATCGACGCCTGCGGGCCCTCTCTGCGGATCACCCGGTCGGCCGCGTCGAGCAGGTCCCTGCGCCGCTCCGGGCTCCGGCCGCCCGTCGTGCCTCCCGTGGTGGTGCCTCCCGTCGTGAGCCCCGTCATGAGCACAGCATAGGTGCCGATTCCGCGTCGCCTGGATCAAGACCGGGCCCTATGGGCGATCACTCCGGTAATGTGCCGGACGCGGGTTTCCGGTCCGGAATTTTCCGGTCCGGGATTGTCCGGTGAACGGTTCCGCCGGGTCCTCTGGAGGTGCGGGGTGGGCGAGGCGGGCGGGCCGCTGGTCCCGGGTTACGAGGTGCTCGGCATCCTGGGCCAGGGAGGCTTCGGGGTCGTGTACCGGGCCAGGCAGCTCGCGGTGGGCCGCGAGGTCGCGCTCAAGGTCGACAACCGCGTGCTCGTCTCCGACCGCGACCGGCGCAGGTTCATGCGCGAGGTGACGTCCGCCGGCGCCTTGTCCGGACACCCCCACGTGGCCGACGTGTACGACGCGGGCGTGCTGCCCGACGGCCGGCCGTACATGGTGCTTGAGCTGTGCCCGAACGGCTCGCTGGCCGACCGGCTGCGCGACGCCGGCCCGCTCGGCCCCCGCGAGGTGCGCGACATCGGCATCAAGATCGCCGACGCGCTGGCCGCCGCCCACGCCGTGGGCGTCCTCCACCGCGACGTCAAGCCCGCCAACATCCTGGTCAACTCGTACGGCATGGTGGCCCTGTCGGACTTCGGGCTGGCCACGATGCGGGGCAGGGCGGCGCGGCGCGGGGCGAGGTGTCGGTCACGCGCGAGTCGCTCACGCCCGCCTACGCCCCGCCGGAGGCGTTCGACCTCACCGAACCCACGGCCGCCGGGGACGTGTACGCGCTCTCGGCCACGTTGTACGCCCTGCTCCAGGGCAGGCCGCCGCGCTTCCCGGACAGCGGCGTGGTGAACATCGCGGCCATCATGGCGCTGCACCGGCTGCCGATTCCCGACATCCCCGGCGTGCCCGCCGCGCTCACCGCCGTCCTGCGCCACGGCATGGCGACCGATCCGGCCCAGCGGATCGGGACGGCCGCCGGGTTGCGGGACGCGCTCCTTCATGTCGATCTCGAAGTTCCGCAACAACGAGGACAAGGGATACGCGCAGGCGACCTGCGAGGGGATGGCACCGT